>NZ_JACARS010000078.1:0-104312 GCF_013386485.1 Pseudomonas sp. P7758
AGCGTAGACGTTGCCCATCAACGCCATCAGGGCAATCACGAGGGCTGAGGTTTTCCTGAGCTGCCTGTTCATCACGCGTGCTCCTGGTCTGGAGTAACTGTGAGGTAAAGACTAGCCCAAACAGGCAACGCCGGAAGGTGCTAAATCCACACGTCGTTGATTGCCGTGCGCTCGCCACCCTCGCTGCCGGTGTTCAGCACGCCGCAGGGTTCGATCAACAGCAACTTCACCTCACCCAATGCGTACGGCTTGTGCTCGACGCCCTTGGGCACCACGTACATTTCCCCTTGGCTGATGATCACCGCGCCGTCGCGAAAGTCGATGCGCAGGGTGCCTTCGAGGACGATAAAGGTTTCATCGGTGTCGGCATGGTCGTGCCAGATGAAGTCACCTTCGATCTTCACCACCTTGAACTGGTAGTCGTTCATCTGCGCGACGACCTTGGGCGCCCATTGCTCGCTGAACAGGGCGTATTTCTGGGCGAAGTTGATCGAGGCGTAATTCGTCGAAGCGTGGGAGGCGGGCATTTTAGGTTCCAGGGTTTCAGGACATTGGAGCCTTAAGTTAGGCCTAACGGCTGGCCGGATATTGAATGATCGTGCAGCGACAGCTCATCCACTATCCGCTCGATCAACACCCTGACACGGCGCGGTTGAACCCGTGTCGGCGGATAGATGATGTTCAGCGCGGTACTACCCAAATCATAGTCAGCCAGCAGCTCGACCAATCGCCCGGCCTCAAGGTCGGCGCGCACGTCCCACACCGATTTCAGGCAAATGCCATGGCCCGCCAGGCACCACTGGCGTACCAGCGCACCGTCGTTCGCCACCCGCCGGCCCTGGACCAGCACCCGATGGGCGTGCCCGTGCCGCTTGAAGGTCCATTCCCGCGAAATATTGATGCCGAAGCGCATCACCAGGCACTCGTGGCGCGCCAGATCCTCGGGGTGTCGGGGCGTACCATTGAGCGCCAGGTAGTGGGGTGACGCACACAGCACGCGACGGTTTTCGCCAATCGGCCTGGCATGCAGGGTGCTGTCCGCCAGCTCGCCGTAGCGCACCGCGAAATCGATGCCCTGGCTCACCGGATCGGCGTAGCCGTCGCTCAGGTTCAGGTCAATGCTGATCTCGGGATGCTCCAGCATGAATGCGGCGAGGATCGGTTCGATGTATTGGCGCCCGAGGTCTTCCGGGGCGCTGAGGCGAATCGGCCCGGACAGGGTGTGGGTGCCATGGCGAATGCTGCTGTGCAGCTCGTTGGCCTCTGCCAGCAAGCGGCGGGCGCCTTCCACCAGCAAGCGGCCTTCGTCCGTCAGGTTGATCGCCCGGGTGGTGCGGTTGAGCAGGCTGGCGCCATAGAAACCCTCCAACTGCGCGAGCCTTTCCGAGACAGAGGCGGGTGACAGTCCCAGCTCTCTACCCGCTGCCGACAACCCGCCTTTTTCCACAATCAGCAAAAACAACTCAAGGTTCTTCAGCAGCATTGTTCGGTATTTCCGAAAGTGGTTTTTGATTTCGACTCAATTATCAAGTTAAGCCAAAAGAACTAGTTTTGCATCCATCGTTAACCATCGGAGTGACTGACATGTCATCCAATTCTTCGAAAATGCCCATCCAGGTCTGGGTGCTGACCCTGGCGGCTTTCGCCATCGGCACCGCCGAGTTCGTGATTGCCGGATTACTGACCCAGGTCTCCCACAGCTTGAACATCAGCGAAGGGCAGGCTGGCAGCCTGATTACCGCCTACGCGCTGGCCATCGTGGTCGGAGGCCCGGTGCTGACCATCTGGCTCTCGCGCTACGAAAAACGCACGGTGCTGTGGTTGTTGATGGCGGTGTTCGTCGGCGCCAACGTAATGACTGCCCTCAGCAGCGACTACAGCGTGTTGCTGGTCAGCCGGGCGATTGCCGGGCTGACCCAGGGGCCGTTCTACGGGATCGGCGCGGTGGTCGCGACGCGCCTGGTGGCCAGCGGCATGGAAGGCCGCGCCGTCGGCCAGATGTTTGCCGGGCTGACGTTGGCCAACGTGCTGGGCGTTCCCGCCGGCTCGTGGATTGGCAATCAATATGGCTGGAGCACCGCATTCCTGATAGTCGCCGCGTTGGGCGTGCTCGCGTTGCTGGCAATCATTGTGTCGATCAAGCGCCAGGGCACCGAGCAGTCAGTGTCGTTGATCAACCAGTTGGCGGTGTTCCGTAACCGCAACCTGCTGGCCAGTCTGATGTTCACGGTGCTCGGCTGGGCCGGGTTCATGGCCTTTTATGGCTATATCGCGCCGATCGCCGAACAGGTGGCCGGGTTTGATTCGACGATGCTGACCGCTGTGCTGGTCGTGGTCGGCATTGGCCTGGTAGTCGGCAACAGTCTCGGGGCGCGTACCGCAGACGCCAACTTGCGCTTTTCGCTGATGTTCTGGCCGGCGGCGATGATCGTGACACTGATCGCCGCAGGCCTTGTGGCGCCCTACAAGTGGCCGTTCCTGGTGACCGCGTTCCTCTTCGGTATCGCCTCGTTCGCCAACGTGCCATCCATGCAAATGCGCGTGATGAAGCACGGCGGCAAGGCCCCGGAGCTGGCTGCCACGGCGAATATCTCGGCCTTCAACCTGGCCAACGCCCTGGGCGGCATCATCGGCGGCATCGTGGTGGACAGCCACTGGGGCGCGGCGGCGATTCCGTTTGCGGCTGCGGCGATTCCATTGCTCGGTGTGCTGTTCATTGTTTCCCAGGAAGGCGCGGGTAAAGCCACCCGGCCTGCAGCGATTGCCTGATCCCCTGAATTCAGTATGAGGTGAACCAACATGGACAAAACCGATAACCCGCATCGTCGTACTTTCCTCGCCCAGGCCGGCGCAGGTGCTGCTGTTCTGGCCGCAGGATCGCTGCTCGGCCCGGCCGCTGCCAAAGCTGCGGTGACAGGGCCGGGCAACGCTGCCCCCGCGGCGACTGCCGGCAAGGCAATCGGGCGTTTCTGGCCAGGGGACACCCGGCTGGTGGTGTCCATTTCCATGCAATTCGAGGCAGGCGGCCAACCGCTCAAGGGCACTGACAGTCCGTTTCCCCACGTGGATTTTCCCGACAGTGTTCCGGAGGATGTGGCCACCAATACCTGGTTTGCCTATGGCTACCGTGAAGGTATTCCGCGGATGCTTGATCTCTGGGACCGGCATGGGGTGAAAGTCACCTGCCACATGATCGGCGACGCCGTAAAGCGCAACCCAGCGCTGGCCCGGGAGATCGTCGCCCGTGGGCACGAAGCCTCGGGGCATGGCCCGCACTGGAGCTCGCAATTTGCCATGAGCCGGGATGAAGAGCGCACTTTCCTGCGCCAGGCCGCGAGCATGTTGCAGGACGTCACCGGTCAGCCGGTCACCGGCTACAACTGCAACTGGCTGCGGCGCGGGCCCAATACCTTGTCGTTGTTGCAGGAGCTGGGCTACGTCTATCACATTGATGATGTGAGTCGCGATGAGCCGTTTATCGAGCAGGTCAATGGCAAGGACTTTGTCGTGGTCCCTTATACCCTGCGCAACAACGACATCGTGTTGATTGAGGGGCGCAATTACTCGCCCTCGAAATTCCTTCAACAGGTCAAGCTGGAGTTCGACCAGCTCTACCTGGAAGCCGGAAGCCGACGCCGCATGATGGCGATCAGTGCCCACGATCGCATCAGCGGTACGCCGCAAATGGTCAGGGTCTGGGACGAGTTTCTGCGGTACGCCAACAGCCATCCCGGCGTGGCGTTCATGCGCAAGGACGCCATCGCTCAATACACCTTGAAAAGCCCCCTCAGCCTCAGGGAAAGCGAAACCATCTGAGTTCGTTCTCTTCGCCTTTAAAGGATGTGCCCGTATGCAACGTTCCATTCCCCTTATCGCCGCCGGATTCCTGGCCCTGACCCTCTCCGGCGTGGCGTTTGCCACCACCGAACTGGTGACGCCGGGTGTCCTGGTGGTGGACAAGAGCCTGACCGCCGCGCAACTGAAGATCATGGAAACTGTCGCCCGGCGTTACGACACTTTCTGGAATACCGGTGACGAGAGCCTGGCCCGTGAAGCGCTGGCGCTCAACTTCATCGATAAAACACCGCCCGCCGGGCGCAAACAAGGGCCGGAGGGACCGCTGCTGGCCTCCCGTGCGTTTCGCGGCGCGGTGCCGGACCTGAGCTGTGAAGTAGAGCAAATGATCATTGCCGGCGACCGCGTGGTGGCACATTTGCATTTTCGCGGGCACTTCACCGGTTCCTTTGGTCAGATCAAGGGCACTGGGCAGGTCGTAGACTTTATTGCCACCGACATTTACCAGATCGGCAAGGGCAAGATCGTCGCCAACTGGCACATCGAAGACAACCTGACGCTGATGAAGCAGTTGGGTGCGCTCTGACGGGAGGGCTCTGCACATGACCGTTCACTACCTTGATCACTTCACGCTCCGCACGGAGCATGTCGACGCGACGGTGAGTTTCTATCGTGACGCCCTCGGCCTGGAGGAGGGCTGGCGCCCGGCGTTTCCTTTTCCGGGCAGTTGGCTTTATTCAGCAGGTCGCCCGCTGCTGCATATCGCCAGCCTGCAGGGCAGCGCCGCGCAGCTTGAAACGTATCTTGGGGTGCGTGCTGCCGGCGACGGCTCAAGTGCGCTCGATCACATTGCATTGCGCTGCAATGACCTTGAAACTCACCGGCAACGCCTGCACACGCTAGGGCTGCCTTTTACCGAGCGGGTGGTGCCGGAGCTGTTCGAGCACCAATTGTTTGTCGAAGACCCCAACGGGATCAGGGTCGAGCTGATCTTTGCTTACCCGGCGGCCTGAGGTGGCTGGCCGGATTTCCCGGCCAACTGTTGGCTGGGCAACAGCAGTCGGACAGTTGTGGTTTGGGCGGGACAGCGCAACGTCATCCAATGTTTTCATCTGCTTGATTTTATTCGAAATAATTTATGGCATGGGCTCTGCAATGCACACAGGTGAACCCTTTCACCCGTTGCTCAGCGGAGCCCTGTATGCCTTGCACCTTTTTCTCGCGTTCACGTTACATCTTGCTCGGCGCAGCGTTGTTGCTGGGCCACGCCGCCGTGTCCCAGGCCGCCGAGGGCGATGACGCGGTGCCGTCCCTGGCCGGCAAGCGCATTGCCGTGAGCATGACCGGCACCAGTCACTACTTCGATATCAAGGCTTTCCAGGCCCAGGTCGATGAGATCAAGCGCCTCGGCGGCACGCCGATCACCCTGGATGCAGGGCGCAATGACAAGAACCTGGTGACCCAACTGCAAACCGTAGTCACCCAGAAACCCGATGCGGTGATCCAGACCCTCGGCACCCTGAGCGTGATCGACCCGTGGCTCAAGCGCATCAGCAAGGCCGGCATCCCGCTGTTCACCATCGACGCACCTTCGCAGTACAGCCTCAACAACACCACCTCGGATAATGTCGCCACCGGCAAGGCCCTGGCCGACCAACTGATCAAGGATGCTGGCGGCAAGGGCAAGATCCTGGTGTTCAACGGCTTCTACGGCGTGCCGGTGTGCGCGATTCGCTACGACCAGTTGAAGCTGGCGCTCAAGGATCACCCGCAACTGGAAATCATCGAGCCGCAGCTGCGGGATGTGATCCCCAACACCGTGCAGGATGCCTATTCCCAGGTGTCCGCGTTGCTCAACAAGTACCCGGCCGGCAGTGTCTCGGCGATCTGGGCGGCGTGGGACATTCCGCAACTGGGGGCAAGCAAGGCGTTGATCGACGCCAAGCGCACCGAGATCAAGACCTACGGCGTGGACGGTACGCCGGAGGTACTGGAGCTGCTCGGCCAGGCCAATTCGCCGGTGGGCGCGGTAGTCGCCCAGCAACCGGCGCTGATCGGCAAGACTGCTGTGCAGAACGTGGCCCGCTACCTGGCCGGGCAGCGTGACCTGCCCAAGGAAATCCATGTGCCGACGCTGCTGACCACCGCCGCCAACCTGGCGCAGGTCCAGCAACTGCGGGGTGATTGATGGCCGCGTTGCACTTGCAGCACCTGCGCAAACGCTTCGGCGCCACCCTGGCGCTGGAGGATGCGAGCCTGAAGGTCGAGCGCGGCACCATTCACGGCCTGGTGGGCGAGAACGGTGCCGGCAAGTCGACCTTGATCAAGGTCCTGGCGGGGATCCACAAAGCGGACTCGGGGCAGGTGAGCATTGACGGCCAGCCGTATGCCGCACTGTCGCCGCGCCAGGTGGACGCGCTGGGCGTGCAGTTCATCCATCAGGAGCGGCTGTTGCCGGCGAGTTTTACCGTGGGTGAAGCGCTGTTCTTCGGGCATGAATTACGCCGGGGTCCGTTTGTGGATCGGCGCCGGCAGCAGCGCGAGGCCGAACGTTTGCTGGCGGAATATTTTGAGCTGCAACTGCCCGCCGACGCGTTGGTAGGCGAGCTGAACAGCGCCGAGCGCCAGGTGCTGCAAATCACCCGGGCGTTGACTCGCAAGCCGAAGATCCTGGTGTTCGACGAGCCCAGCGTGGCGCTGGTCAAGCGCGAAGTCGACCAGCTGCTGCGGATCGTCAAGCGCCTGCGGGACCAGGGTTTGTCGATTCTCTACATCTCCCATTACCTGCAGGAAATCGACAGCCTGTGCGATGAAGTGACGGTGTTGCGCAATGGTCGAGATGTGGCCGTGGTAGAGCCACGGCACACCTCCAGCGCGCAGATTGCGCGGTTGATGGTCAACCGCGAGGTCCAGGAGATGTACCCCAAGGCGCAGGTCGAGCTCGGCGAACCATTGCTGCAGGTGCGCGGGCTGAGCCTGGCCCGGCGCTACCGGCAGATCGACCTGGAATTGCGTCGGGGCGAGATCGTCGGCCTCACCGGGCTGGTCGGGTCGGGCGCCAAGGACCTGCTCAAGGCCCTGTTCGGTGTGGTGCGCGCCGACAGCGGCAGCATTCATCTGGAGGGGCGTTTGTTGCGCCTGCGTTCACCCGGAGAAGCCATTGCCCAAGGGATTGCACTGGTGCCGGAAGAACGCCGCAGCCAGGGGATTTCACCGCTGCTGTCGGTGCTGGAAAACCTCACGCTCGCCGGGCTTGGGCGTTTCAGTCGCTGGGGGTTACTGAGCCAGCGTAAGGAGCAGGCCGAAAGCCTGCGGCTGATCGACGAGTTGGCGATCAAGACGCCGGGCCCGCAGGCTGCCGTCAGCCAGCTCAGCGGCGGCAACCAGCAGAAAGTCGCCCTGGGCAAATGGCTGAGCCGGCGCTCGGCGGTGTACCTGTTGGACGAACCGTGCGTAGGTGTGGACGTCGGCGCCAAGGTCGAGATTTATCGCGTGATCGGGCGGCTGGTGGAAGAGGGCGCAGCGGTGCTGGTGCTGTCTTCGGATTTGCCCGAGCTGTTGGGGATCTGCGACCGCATCCTGGTGCTGCATCGAGGCGAAATAGCCGGGGAGTTCCATGCCGGTGAGGCGGACAGTGATCAACTGTTGGCGTGTGCCACGGGTGCGGTGCAGCCCACAGTGGCTGTGCAGGTGAAACAGGAGGTGGCGCATGTCCCTGCTTGAAGCTGCTACTCCTGGCTTGTCCCAACGGTTATGGGTACTGCTGTTGCGGCGCGGCTCGGTGGGCGTATTCCTCGCGATTTTGCTGGGCTTTGCCGTCGCCGCGCCGAACTTCTTTTCAGTCGGCAATATCGCGAATGTGTTCAGCCAGTCGGCGATCCTCGGCGTACTTGCCTTCGGCCTGACCTGCGTGATTATCGGCGGCGGCTCCAACGTGGTGGCGGGCGGGCTTGATCTGTCGCTGGCGGCCAATTTGGGCTTGTGCGCGGCCGTGTTCAGTCGACTCAACAACGCAGGCCTCGACCTGTGGGCAAGCCTGCTGCTGACCTTGGGTTGCGGCCTGGCGGTGGGCCTGCTCAATGGCCTGGCCGTGGTGGTGCTGCGCTTGCCACCGTTGCTCGCAACGCTGGCAAGCATGAATGTACTGGCCGGGCTGGAGCTGGTCCTCACCGAAAACACCGTGGTCTCGACTGACTCACCGTTGCTCGACCTGCTCAGTGGCGGGACCTGGCTGGGCGTGCCGGCACTCGCCTGGGTGTTGCTGGTGACGGCCTTTGTGTTGACGCTGCTGATCCAGCACACCGCCTATGGGCTGCGCCTGCATGCCGTCGGCGAGTACCCGCACGCTGCCGAGGCCGCCGGGATTCGAGTGCCGGCTTACGTACTCTCCAGTTATTTGCTGTCTGGGCTGTGTGCCGCGGTGGCGGCGTTGTGTTCAGCGGCATTTTTCAGCGGCAGCACCACCGGCTCCGGTGACATGCTGTTGTCGGTGGTCGCCATAGCCTTTCTTGGCGTGGTGTTTTCCCGGCGACTGGTGGCAAGCATCCCCGGCACCTTGCTCGCGACGCTGTTGATCGGCTTTTTGATCAACGGGTTTCAGTTGCTCAACGTATCGAGCTTCTGGGTCAACGGTGTCCAGGGCGTGCTGATTCTGCTGGTGGTCGCCGCTTCCAGCGCATTGAACCGGGGAGAACATTCATGAGTCAGGTATCCATCCTGCAAGCCCATGGCGGCTGGCGTTCGCTGTTGCCCCTGACGTTGCCGCTGGTGTTCGTGGCCATCGTGGTGGTGTTTGCCTGGCAGGCCCCGGGGTTTCTCAGTGGCGGCAACCTGAAAAGCCTGGTGCTGAATAACTTCGTGCTGCTGGCGATTGTTGCGATCGGCATGACCTATGCGGTGGCGGCCGGTGGCATCGATCTGTCGGTAGGCACCGCGCTGGATTTCGCCAGCTTCAGCTTCGTGGTGTTGCTTAACGCCGGGCACGGGCTGGGTGTGGCGATTGCCGGTGCGTTGGCCGCCGGGCTGCTGGTAGGACTGTTCAATGCCGGCTTGATCGCGGGGCTGCGGATCAGCCCGTTCCTGGCCACCCTCGGCACCTTGTTTATCGGCACCAGTGCCCAGCAACTGCTCTCGGACGGCGGCCAGCCAATTTATATCGCCCAGGGTTTCAAGCCGGAACTGGCGAGCTTCAGCCCGTTGGGCGTGCCCTTGCCGCTGTTGATCGTGCTGGTATTGGCCGTGGTCTACGGCCTGTTGCTGGCCCGTGGACGCCTGGGGCGCGAACTGCTGGCCCAGGGTACCCAGCCGCTGCTGGCTTATTACTCGGGCTTGTCGGTGCGGCGCATCGTCACCACCACGGTGCTGGCGGCGGCGCTGGCGTGCGCGGTGGCGGGGGTCCTGCTCAGTTCGACGGTGAGTGCCTATGTGCCGCTGTCGGGCAACGCCTTCCTGCTGAATGCGATTGGTGCGGTGTTTATCGGCACCACATTGAACCGCCAGGGCCGGGCGAATATTCCGGGCACATTGCTGGGGGTGCTGTTCATCAACGTCATCGCCAATGGCTTGCTGTTGATCGGCTGGAACTTCTACTGGCAGCAGGTGGCCACCGGCGTGCTGATTTTTGTCGTGCTGGCTTTCAGTTTTATCAGCCGCAGGATCGCCCAGAACACCTGAGGCACGGCGCCCCAGGGTTCAATCCGGCCGCTACTTTTCCCAGTCAGCCTTGGGAATCAACAGGCCATGGTTGCCGTTATAGGCGGCGCGTTCGGGTTGTTTCCAGCCCTCCAGCAGCGCGTCGTCGAGGCGGTAGATTTCCACCCCCAGCGGACGGCAGACCTTCAACGGGTCTTCCGCATCCGGGCCCCACATCGGCAGCGACAGGTCGCCACCGGGGCAGGTGGAGAGGGCACACAGCAGGTCGATTTCGGCGAAGAACTCCAGATAGTCGCCCTCCTTGGCCGGGCAGGCTTTCATGAAGTACATGTCGTCGTGATTGAGGCCGGTGCACTGGAAAATGTTCAGCACGTCATGCACGTCGAACTCGGTCAGGCCATGGGGCAGCACGGCGCGGGTCAGGTTGGAGTGGCAGTGGTGGTGGAAGTCTTCGCCGGTGAGCATCTTGTTCACGTAGGGATCGCAGCGCGTGCCGAGCAAATCGTGCAGGCGCCCGCCGTGTTCGTCGATGCCATAGTCGGCCAGGCTGTCGTCGGTGATGGTGACCATCGGCCGCAAAAACGGCAGGTTCGACCACAGGCGGTCGTATGTAGTGACGTGAGCGCCTTGCAACTGGCGAGTACGCGATGCCCACATGCGTTCGCGGGGGTCATTGGCATTCCACACGTTGAAGTCGCCGACCTGCGGGCCCACCGGCGTGGTCACACGGAACACATGGCCGGCCGGTACTTTCCAGGCGCGGCCGGTGCGGATCGGCACTTCGAATTGCTCGATCAGGGTGCGCCCGTCCCGGGACTTGCGCACGCGGTCATAGAAAGCTTTGTCGACCTGCAAGGCAGCGCCTTTGCTGACTTGGTAGGCCGCTGGGTAGTCCTTGTACATGGTGGGTCCTCGCTTCAGGGTTTTGGAATGCTGCTCAGGATGTCCAGCAGCAACGATTCGGAGTCATTGAGGTAGCTGGCCAGGGCTTCGCCGGCGGCTTGCTTGTGGCCGTCAACCAGCAAGTCGTGAATCTGCCGGTCGCGCTCCAGCCAGGGCTTCTGGAAGGTTTCCTCGCTGGGCGCGTTGGAAAACACCAGGCGCACCTGGGCTGCAATATGGGTAAAAAACTCGTCCAGCAACGGGCTGCGCATCAGCCCGACAATGTGTTGATGAAAGCGCAGGCTGTGGGTGCCGAAGGCTTGCCAGTTCTCGCGGTCCTGGGCCAGTTGCGCAGCCTCGATGGACTCCAGCATCAGGTCGGACTGGTATTCGCGCAGCGGCTTGCTGGCGGCGATGGCCTGCAGCTCCAGCGTGCGTCGCACCTTGAAGATGTCACGCACTTCCTCCACCCCCAGGCGGCGCACGATCACGCCTTTGTTGCGCACGTAGCTGGTCAGGCCTTCGCGGCCCAGGTGGTGCAAGGCTTCACGCACCGTGTTGCGCGAGGCGTTGTAGGCGTTCACCAGTTCGCTTTCCACCAGCGGCATGCCGGGCAGCAGGCGGCCGCCGATGATGTCTTCGCGCAGTTCGATGGCAACCTGGTCGGCCAGCGACAGGCTGGGTTCCTTGGCTTGGCTCACGTCGGGGCTCCTTGGGCTCACGCCAGTTGGACGTCTTTGAGGAACTTGGTCATGCGTTCGCTGCGTTGCTCGAGCATGTCACGCGGTGCGGCGTCCTGGATAATCTCGCCGCCTTCCATGAACACCACACGATCGGAAAGCTTGAACGCGAAGTTCATTTCATGGGTGACGATGACCATGGTCATGCCCTCGCGAGCCAATTCCTCGATTACCGCCAGTACGTCGCCCACCAGTTCCGGGTCGAGGGCTGAGGTGGGTTCATCGAACAGCATCACCGAAGGCCGCATCGCCAGGGCGCGGGCAATCGCCACCCGTTGCTGTTGGCCGCCGGATAGCTGGTGCGGGTATTTGCCGGCGTGCTCCAGCATGCCGACCTTGCGCAACAGGGCCAGGCTCAACAGGCGCAGTTCTTCGCCGCTACCATGGGCATGGTAGACCGGCGCGAGCATCACGTTCTCAAGGGCGGTTTTATGCGGGAACAGGTTGAACCCCTGGAACACCATGCCGACATGCACGATGCCGCGCATATGCACCTTGTGCCCCAGCGCGCCTTGCGGCTCCTGGCTGCCACGCAGGAACGGCTGGCCTTGCAGGGTGATTTCGCCACGGTCGAGGCTTTCGAGGCCGTTCATGGTACGAATCAGCGTAGTCTTTCCCGAGCCTGACGGGCCGATGATCGACACCACCTCGCCCCAGCGCACATTCAGTTCGACGCCCTTGAGCACTTCCAGCTCGCCATAGGCCTTGCGCACCCCGCGAGCCTGCAAGGCAAACTCACCGGGCTCGGCCTGGCCGGGGGCACGACGCGTCGCCACTTGGTCGAGCACGGCGGGGGCGATGGCCTTGGGTTTGCGCCGGGTCACGTCCAGGTGGTTCTCCAGCACCCGCAACAACCAACTGAACACCGTCACGATGAACACGTAATAGAACGCCACGGCTAGCATGGTCTCCATCACCAGGAAGTTCTGGGTGTAGAGTTGTTGGCCCACCAGCAGAATTTCCGAAAGCGAAATCACCGACACCAGCGAGGTGAGCTTGACGATGGTGATGTATTCGTTGGCCAGTGTGGGCAACGCAACCCGCAGCGCCTGCGGCACCACAATCAACCGCTGCACGCCGCGATAACCAACGCCCAGCGCCTTGCCGGCTTCGCGCTGCCCCTTGACCACCGCCAGCAGGCCGCCCCGATGGATCTCGGCGATGTAGGCCGCCTCACTCAGCACCAGGGCGATCAGGCCCGCGGAGTAGGGGTTGGACAACACCACGCTGGTGGACGGAAACACCTGCGGCAGGTTGTAGACGAAGATCAACAGCACCAGCAACGGCAGGCTGCGGAAGAACCAGATGTAGACGCCGGCGGAGTCCCGCAGCCAGCGGCGCTCCGACTGCCGCGCCAGGGCCAGGAAAAACCCCAGCACAATGCCCAGCAGCCAGGTTTCCAGGCTCAGTTCGACCACGGTGCCGACGGCTCGCCAGAAGTCGCCGTTCCATAACAAACCCAGGGTGTAGTGCCAATCGAATTGCATAAAGGTGCTCCGCGTTTCAGTTACCCAGTGCCGCACTGATCTCGGCGGCGTTCGGTTCGGCCAGGTTGTAGCGCGCCAGCAGCTTGCCGTAGCTGCCGTCCTGCTTGATCTGGCTCAGGGCGCCGGTCAGCGCCTGGAGCAGTGCAGGGTTTTCCTTGCGCACGGCCAGGCCGACCACCACCGGGTAGATCAACTCGCTGGAGCTGATCACGGTTTTGCCTTGCAGTTTTTCCACGGTGATCTTGGCGACCGCCGCGTCTTCCATCTGCACGTCTACCGCCTGGGCGAGCAGGGCCTGGGCGGCTTCCGGAGACGTCGGGAACTCACGCGACTCGATCGCCGGCTTGCCCGCAGGGAGGCAGTAGTCCGCCGAAACCTTGTTCAGCTTTGGCACCCACGACGCGCCCTTGATCGACCCGACGCGCTTGCCGCACAGGTCTTCCGGGCGCTGGGGCTTGAAGTCGCCGGTGCTGAGCACCATCAGCGAAGAACCGGTCTTCAGGTAGCTGAGGAAATCCACCTGTTTGGCGCGCTCGGGGGTGACGTATAGCGCCGAGGCCACCACGTCGAAACGCCGGGCGTTGACGCCGAGGATCAGGTTGGCGAAACGGGTGTCGAGAAAACGTGGTTTGAGCCCCAGTTGCTTGCCCATCAGTTGCATGAACTCCGGGTCGAAACCCGCCGGGGTCTTTTGCTCAAGGTAGGTGTAAGGCGGGTAGGTGAGGTCGGAGCCGATGGACAGCTCGCCCGGTTTCAGGGTGCCCTTGATTTCGGCAGCCGACAGCAGCGGCGTCACGCACGCTAGGGTGATCGCTAGCGCCAATGTGCGCAGGGTGTTCTTGCCCGTCAGACCTTTTTGCATGTTCGTCGCCTCGGTTGCTGGATGCAGGGAGATTTGGATTGTTCAACAATCCTGTATTAGCTAGTAAGCGGTTATCGTGCCAACTAATGACTTTTTCAGGCTTTTGATGGGTTTTGACGCGTGAGACAGCCGTTTTTTGCAAGCGCGCACCCCAATTCGGGGCAATTCGTTACCGGGCGCCACGTTGTGAGGCAGGCATTTCGCGGACCATAAAGGACGCACTTATTGATAAAGTGCCGATTCGAAACCATGAGTGAACAGCAATGACGTCGACCTCCCAACGCCGCTCAACCCTGATTGCCTTGTTGGTCGCCGTCACCTTCTTCATGGAGAACCTCGATGCCACCGTGATCGCGACCGCGTTGCCGGACATCGCCAAAACCTTCGGCGTGGGCGCGGTGGACGTGAACATCGGTATGAGCGCCTACATGCTCGCCGTCGCGGTGTTCATTCCCATCAGCGGCTGGCTGGCCGACCGCTTTGGCTCGCGGCGGGTATTCGGTTGGGCAATCGTGCTGTTCAGCCTGTCGTCACTGCTGTGCGGGTGGAGCGACAGCCTGCAGACCTTCGTCGCCGCGCGCGTGTTGCAGGGCATCAGCGGCGCGATGATGGTGCCGGTGGGGCGCCTGGCGGTGCTGCGGGCTACCGAGAAAAAAGACCTGGTGCGGGCGATTTCATTCATCACCTGGCCCGGCCTGGTGGCGCCGATACTCGGGCCGCCGGTGGGCGGGTTTATCGTTACCCACGCGTCCTGGCCGTGGATTTTCTACCTCAACCTGCCGCTGGGCCTGCTGGCGCTGATTGCCACGCTGGTACTGATCCCCAAACACGACGAGGTGACGTCCCGCTCATTCGATTTCAGCGGCTTCCTGCTGGTGGGTGTCGCCAGCGCGGCGCTGTTGTACGGCGTGGAACTGCTCGGGCAAAGCCGTGGCAGCTTGTTGCAGGGCCTGTTACTCAGCGCTGCAGGCGTAATGCTCGGCGCCTTTGCCTGGCGCCATATGCGCCGGCATGCCCAACCATTGCTGGCGCTGGGTGTGGTGAGTGTGCGCACGTTCAGTGTGTGCCTGTGCGGCGGGTCGATTTTCCGGGTGGCCATCAGCACCTTGCCGTTCCTGCTGCCGCTGATGTTTCAACTGGCGTTCGGCCTTTCTGCATTCGATGCGGGGTTGCTGGTGCTCGCGGTATTTGCCGGCAACCTGGCGATGAAGCCGTTCACCACGGCGGTGATGCAGCGCTGGGGCTTTCGCTCGGTGCTGATGATCAACGGCATCCTTGGCGTGCTCGCGATTGCGGCCTGTGCGCTGCTGGACGAGCGCATGAGCTGGACGCTGATCCTGTTCATTCTGTTCGTGGGTGGCCTGTCACGCTCCATGCAGTTCACCTTGTTCAATACCCTGGGGTTCGCTGATATACCCAAGGCGCAGATGAGCGACGCCTCAACCTTGTTCAGCATGTTCTTCCAGCTGAGCATGGCCATGGGCGTGGCGATTGGCGCGCTGTTGTTACGTTTTGCCATGAATTTTCACGGCAATACCGGGCAGGCCGCCACCGCCGATTTCCAGCTGACGTTTCTTCTAGTGGCGGTGATCGCCGGCGTGGCGCTGCTGGATAACCTGCGGCTGCCGCCCCAGGCCGGTGAGTCGGTTTTGCAGCGAAAGTGAACCCACGATACCTTCGGGGTATGAAGCAACACCTATTGAATATTGGACGGCTTGCGTCCCCCGCATCACTCTGCGGTGAAGTACATACGCAGGGCCCATAACAATAAAAGGCGCAACCATGACCGTGCTATTGAGTGAGCGCAGCCAGATTTTCGACCGTGCAGATGCCTATGCCGTGTCCGACTACGTCAACCAGCATGTCGGCAGCCACTGCATCCGCCTGCCGCCCAAGGGCCGCCCGCAGGCAAGCATCAGCCACCGGACCTTTTCCAGCCTGGACCTGTGCCGCATCAGCTACGGCGCGCCGGTGCGGGTGACCTCGGTGGCGCTGGAAACCATCTACCACCTGCAGATCCTGCTGCACGGCCACTGCCGCTCGAGCTCCCGTGGCGAAGAACAGGTGTTGGGCCCCGGCGAAGTGCTGCTGATCAACCCGGATGACCCGGTAGACCTGACCTATTCCGCCGACTGCGAAAAATTCATCGTCAAGGTGCCCGTGCGCCTGCTGGAAAACGCCTGCCTTGAGCAGCACTGGACGTTGCCGCAGCCGGGCATCCGTTTTGCGGCGCCGCGCCACGCACTTGCCGAAATGGGTGGGTTCCTGCAATTGCTGGGGCTGATCTGCCATGAGGCCGAAAACGCCGCCGAACCCGAAGTGCAGGGCCTGTACGAGCGCATTGTGGCGAACAAGCTGTTGGCGCTGCTGGCCAGCAACGTCCTGCGGGTGATTCCGCGACCGGATCAGGGTGGGGGCTTTGAAGCCGTGCGTCAGTTCATCGAGGAGCACCTGGCCGACGACATCAGCGTCGAACAACTGATGGCCATCGCCAGGGTCAGCGAGCGTTCGTTGTATACCTTGTTTGAACGCCAGGTCGGCCTGTCACCCCGTGACTACATGCGCCAGCGCAAGCTGGAGCGGGTGCACGCCATGCTGCAACTGGCCACGGCGCGCAGCGTGACGGAGGTGGCGCTGGATCATGGGTTTGTGCATTTGGGGCGGTTCTCCGAGGCCTATCGCAAACGCTTTGGCGAGCTGCCCTCGCAAACGTGGAAGCGCCGGCTCGCGCCAGGCGGATAACGAATTGCAGTCAGCGGATATTGAGGGGTAGGGCAAGCACATAAGGTGGGGGGGCCTGATACAAGAACAACCGAGGGCCTACCCCATGATCAGCACATTCGACCGACTCGCCCGACAATTGCGCGACTCCGTCCAGGAAGATCCCGCCACTGGGGTGTTCCGCTGCCGCCGCGACATCTTCACCGACCCCGACCTGTTTGCCCTGGAAATGAAGCACATTTTCGAAGGCGGTTGGGTCTACCTGGCGCACGAAAGCCAGGTGCCGGAGATCAACGACTACTTCACCACCTGGATCGGCCGCCAGCCCGTGGTCATCACCCGCGACAAACACGGCACGCTGCACGGCCTGGTCAACGCCTGCGCCCACCGTGGCGCCATGCTCTGCCGCCGTAAGCAAGGCAACAAAGGCTCGTTTACCTGCCCGTTCCACGGCTGGACCTTCAGCAACGCCGGCAAGCTGCTCAAAGTGAAGGACGCCAAGACCGGCGCCTACCCCGACAGCTTCGACTGTGACGGCTCCCACGACTTGAAACGCCTTGGCCGCTTCGAAAACTATCGCGGCTTCCTGTTCGGCAGCCTCAGCGAGACGGTGCCGGAGCTGAGCGACTACCTGGGTGAGACCCGGGTGATCATCGACCAGATGGTCGATCAGGCCCCGCTGGGGCTGGAGGTGCTGCGGGGCAGTTCGTCATATGTGTATGACGGCAACTGGAAGCTGCAGATCGAAAACGGCGCCGACGGTTATCACGTCAGCTCCGTGCACTGGAACTACTCGGCGACCATGGGCCGGCGCAATTACGAAGCCGAAGGCACGCGCACCGTGGATGCCAATGGCTGGTCGAAAAGCCTGGGCGGCGTGTACGCCTACGAGCATGGCCATATCCTGCTGTGGACGCGCCTGCTCAACCCCGAAGTGCGTCCGGTGCATGCCCATCGCGAGGCGCTGGCCGAGCGCCTGGGCCAGGAACGCGCCGATTTTATCGTCGACCAAACCCGCAACCTGTGCCTCTATCCGAATGTGTACCTGATGGACCAGTTCTCCACGCAGATCCGCGTGGTACGGCCAATCGCGGTCGACAAGACCGAAGTCACGATCTATTGCATGGCACCCAAGGGCGAAAGTGCCGAGGAACGCACCACGCGCATCCGCCAGTACGAAGATTTCTTCAACGTCAGCGGCATGGGTACACCGGACGATCTGGAAGAATTCCGCGCCTGCCAGACCGGCTACCAGGGCGCGACCACCTTGTGGAATGACCTCAGTCGCGGCGCCAAACAGTGGGTCGAAGGCCCTGACGAAAACGCCCGGGCCATGGGCATGAATCCGCAGCTCAGTGGCGTCAAGACCGAGGACGAAGGCCTGTTCGTGCGCCAGCACGCCCACTGGGCCCAGAGCCTGCAACGCGCTATCGAACGGGAGCAGCAAGGCTTGATCGCGACGGACAAGGAGGTGCTGGCATGAGTGCTTCCCGTGACCGCCTGTTGGACTTTCTGTACCGCGAAGCCCGCCTGCTGGATGACCGCCAGTGGGATGAGTGGCTCGAATGCTATTCACCCAAGGTCGAGTACTGGATGCCGGCCTGGGACGACCACGACACGCTGACCGAAGACCCCCAGAGCGAAATCTCGCTGATCTATTACCCCAGCCGCGACGGCCTGGAAGACCGGGTGTTCCGGATCAAGACCGAACGCTCCAGCGCCAGCACCCCGGAGCCGCGCACCGCGCACCTGATCACCAACCTCGAAGTGCTGGCCGACGACGGGCAGCACGTGGAGTTGCGTTTCAACTGGCAAACCCTCAGCCATCGCTACAAGACCACGGATACGTACTTCGGTACCTCGTTCTATCGCCTCGATATCCGCGCCGAACAGCCGCTGATCACGCGCAAGAAGGTGGTGCTGAAAAACGACTACATCCATCAGGTCATCGATATCTACCACATCTGAGGACACGCCCATGACGTACTCCATTGCCCTGAACTTCGAGGACGGGGTAACCCGTTTCATCGACTGCAAGGTGGGTGAAAAGGTCCTCGACGCGGCCTTTCGCCAACGTATCAACCTGCCCATGGACTGCTCCGACGGTGTGTGCGGCACCTGCAAATGTCGCTGTGAAACCGGCGCCTATGATTTGGGCGACGACTACATCGAAGACGCCCTGAGCGAGGATGAAGCCGCTGAGCGCCAGGTGCTCACCTGCCAGATGGTGCCGCAGTCGGACTGCGTGATTGCCGTGCCGGTGCCTTCCGGTGCCTGCAAGACCGGCACCGCGCAATTTGCCGCGACGGTGGCGAGTATTACCCGGCATGCCGATGCAGCATTGGAAGTCAGCTTCGAACTGGATCAGGCGCCGGTGTTCCTGCCGGGGCAATACGTGAATATCGGCGTCCCCGACAGTGGGCAGACCCGCGCGTATTCCTTCAGCAGTCGCCCTGGCGACAAACGCGCGAGCTTTTTGATCAAGCATGTGCCCGGCGGGTTGATGAGTGGCTGGCTGGAGCGTGCCCAGCCGGGCGACGCGGTGCCGATGACCGGGCCGCTGGGCAGTTTCTACCTGCGCGAAGTGGCGCGGCCACTGCTGTTGCTGGCAGGTGGTACGGGGCTGGCGCCGTTCCTGTCGATGCTTGAAGTGTTGGCCGAGCGCGAGGAAACCCGGCCGGTCACGCTGGTCTACGGCGTGACGCGGGACCAGGACCTGGTGATGGTCGAGGCGCTGGAGGCGTTCGCCCAACGCCTGCCCAACTTCGGTTTTGTCACCTGCGTGGCCGACCCCCAGACCGCGCACCCCCGGCAGGGGTATGTCACCCAGCACATGGCCGCTGACGTGCTGAACGATGGCGACGTGGATGTGTACCTGTGCGGGCCGCCACCGATGGTCGACGCGGTACGCCAGCACTTCAAGAACCAGGGTGTCACCCCCGCCAGCTTCCACTACGAGAAGTTCACCCCCAACACCATCGTCACCGGCGACGCCGCCTGAGGAATCCCCCATGACTCCACGTTTCAACACCCAGGTTGCGCTGGTGACCGGCGCCGCCCAGGGCATCGGTCGGCGGGTTGCCGAGCGTTTGCTGGAAGAGGGCGCCTGGCTGGTGGCCGTCGATCGCTCGGAACTCGTGCATGAATTGCAGCATGAGCGGGCGCTGATCCTCACCGCCGACCTGGAGCAGCATGCCGAATGTGCCCGTGTGATGGCCGCTGCCAAGGCACGGTTCGGGCGTATCGACATCCTGGTCAACAACGTCGGCGGGACCATCTGGGCCAAGCCCTTCGAGCACTACGCCGAGAACGAAATCGAAGCCGAGGTGCGCCGCTCGCTGTTCCCGACCCTGTGGTGCTGCCATTGCGTGTTGCCCTACATGCTGGAGCAGGGCAGCGGTGCCATCGTCAATGTCTCGTCCGTGGCCACGCGCGGAGTGAACCGTGTGCCGTATGGCGCGGCCAAGGGCGGCGTCAACGCCTTGACCGCGTGCCTGGCCCTGGAGACCGCCGGCAGCGGCATTCGGGTCAACGCCACCGCACCCGGTGGCACCGAGGCGCCACCGCGGCGGATCCCGCGCAACAGCCAGCCCCAGAGCGACCAGGAGCGCGTCTGGTACCAGCAGATCGTCGACCAGACCCTCGACAGCAGCCCGATGAAGCGCTACGGCAGCATCGACGAACAAGCCGGCGCGATTCTGTTTCTGGCCTCTGATGAGGCCTCCTACATCACGGGCGTCACCTTGCCGGTAGGAGGCGGCGACCTCGGCTGACCCAGCGCCGTACCTGCAGACACTGACTCACAACAACAATAATGAGAGCACTGCCATGCGTACCCATGACGTCAATTCGATTATCGATAATGCCCATTTCAATCGTTTCCACTGGCTGGTGGTCAGCCTGTGTGCTGTGCTGTTGATCTTTGACGGTTATGACTTGTTCATCTACGGCGTGGTCTTGCCGTCGATCATGAAGGAATGGGGACTATCGCCCCTGCAGGCCGGCGCTCTGGGCAGTTATGCGCTGTTCGGGATGATGTTCGGCGCGCTGGTCTTCGGCAGCCTGGCCGACAAGTTCGGTCGCCGCAAAGGCATCGCCATCTGCTTTGCCTTGTTCAGCGTCGCCACGGTGATTAACGGTTTTGCCAGCAACCCGACTGAGTTCGGAATCTGCCGGTTTATTGCCGGGCTCGGCTGTGGCGGCCTGATGCCCAATGCGGCCGCACTGATTACCGAATACGCACCGAAGAAAATGCGCAGCATCCTGATGGCGGTGATGTTTGGCGGGTACTCGCTGGGCGGCATGCTGTCGGCCGGCGTGGGGATTTTCATGCTGCCGCGTTTTGGCTGGTCGTCCATGTTCTTCGCCGCGGCGATCCCGCTGCTGCTGATGCCGTTGATTGTGTACTGGCTGCCTGAGTCCATCGGGTTCCTGATTCGCCAGGGCCGCAAGGAACAGGCGCGTGAGCTGCTCAAGCGCCTGTCGCCGCAGACCCGGATCGACCCGCAAGACCAACTGCTCGTCAGCGCCGGTAAAGGCAAGGGCGCTTCGGTGCTGGAGTTGTTCCGACACGGCCTGGCCTTGAGGACGGCGGCGATCTGGGTCGCGTTTTTCTGCTGCCTGTTGATGGTCTACGCCCTGAGTTCCTGGCTGCCCAAACTGATGGCGGGTGCCGGTTACAGCCTGGGATCGAGCCTGTCGTTCCTGCTGGCGCTGAATTTTGGCGGCATCGCCGGGGCGCTTGTCGGTGGCTGGCTGTGTGACCGGCTTAACCTGGTGAAGGTGGTGATCGGTTTCTTTATCGCCGCGCTGCTCTCCATCAGCCTGCTGGGTATCAAGAGCCCGATGCCGGTCCTGTACCTGCTGATCTTTTTTGCCGGCGCCACCACCATCGGCACGCAAATCCTGCTGTACGCCGGCGCCGCACAACTCTATGGCTTGAACATTCGAGCCACCGGCCTGGGCTGGGCTTCCGGTATCGGTCGTACCGGCGCCATCGTCGGCCCGCTGCTGGGCGGCGCGCTGATGGGGATTGAACTGCCGCTGCACCTGAACTTCATGGCCTTTGCCATCCCCGGGGCCATCGCCGTGCTGGCAATGACGGCGTATGCGCTGAATGAACGTCGGGGCCGGCAGGAGGTGATCGCCGCCCCGGCGCAGTAACTGTCGATAACAATAACTAAGAGCAACGACATGAACACACAACGTATCTGGCTATCCCTGTTGGGCGTGCCGCTTGCGGCGACGGCGGCCGAGGGCGGGTTTTTCGAGGACTCCACCGCCACCTTGCAGGCGCGCAACTATTACTTCAGCCGCGATTTCTCGGACATCGTCGGCGCCAACAAGCAATCAAAGGCAGAGGAGTGGGGCCAGGGTTTTATCCTGACCTATAAATCCGGCTACACGCCGGGGCCCGTGGGCTTTGGCCTGGATGCCCTGGGCACCCTCGGCCTCAAGCTCGACAGCAGCCCGGACCGCACCAATACCGGCCTGCTCCCGGTCAAGGGCGACGGCAGCGCCCCGAATGATTACAGCCGTTTGGGCCTGACCTTCAAGGCCAGGTTTTCCAGGACCGAATTGAAGGTCGGCGAACTGCAACCGAACCTGCCGGTGCTGGCCTTCAGCGATATCCGCTTGCTGCCGCCGAGCTATCAGGGCGTGAGTGTCAGCTCCGGCGAAATCGCCGGCCTTGCGCTACAGGCCGGGCACTTGACCACCACCCGCCTGCGCAACGAAGCCGGCGACGAGAAAATGATCGCCATGCTCGGCCATGTGCCGCAACGCGGCGCTGAAAGTGATGGGTTCAACTACGTCGGCGGCGACTACGCCTTCAACACCAACCGCACCAGCGTCAGCTACTGGCATGGCCAACTCAAGGACATCTACCGCCAGGACTTTGTCGGCCTCAAGCACAGCCAGCCAATGGGTGAGTGGACGCTCGGCGCCAACCTCGGCTACTACGATGCCCGGGAAGACGGCGACAAACTGCTCGGCAAGATCGACAACCAGGCGTTTTTCTCGCTGCTGTCTGCCAAGCATGGCGGCCATATCTTCTACGTCGGTTATCAAGCCATGTATGGCGACAGTGCCTTCCCGCGGGTCTTCGCCAACATCACGCCGCTGGGCAACGAAGTACCCACCTACGAGTTTGCCTACACCGACGAGCGTTCCTGGCAAGTGCGGTACGACTATGACTTCGTGGCGCTGGGCATTCCGGGGCTGACCACCACCGTGCGCTATATCACCGGTAACAACGTGACCACCGGCGCGGGTTATGAAGGCAAGGATCGCGAGCGCGACCTGGATATCGGCTATGTGGTGCAAAGCGGCACATTGAGCGGCCTGGGCATTCGGGTGCGCAATGTCATGGCCCGTTCAAACTACCGCAGCGACATCGACGAGAACCGGCTGATCCTCAGTTACACCTGGAAGCTGCTTTAAACCCCGCCCTGGCACGTGCCCATGACCTGGTAGTGGACGGTATGGCTGGCGCCCTGGCTGTCGAGATACACCATGGTCGCCGGTTCTACCTGGCAGCTGCCCGGCACGGGCGTGATTGAAACAACGTGTTGGATATCCAGCGCGTCATTGCTGCCGGCCGCCATGGCGCCGGCGGCGGTGAAAAACAGGAGCAGGCTGAGCCATTTGATATTCATGATGAGTTCCTCTGTGAGTAGGGTTCATTTTAGTGATTGCCGCAGCGGGATAAAGACAGGAACAGGTGAATGACTCGTACGTATCACGTAGCAATCGAGGGGCAATGTTGATGGATTTGCTCAATGGCATGCGGGTGTTTGCCCGGGTTGTCGACACTGGCAGCTTTGCCGCAGCGGCCGAGGCGCTGGACCTGTCCGGGGCACACGTATCACGGTTGATCTGCGAGCTGGAAAAACACCTGCAGACCCGCCTGTTGCAACGCACCACCCGGCGCCTGGGCCTTACCGATTCGGGCGAGCGCTTTCTGTTGCGCTGTCGCGACATTCTTGAAGACGTCAGGGAAGCCACGGCAGAAGCCAGCGGCGCGCACCTCAACCCGCGCGGGCGATTGCGGGTGCATTGCATGAGCGGGTTGGGGGTGCTGATCACGCCGCTGATTGCCCGCTACAGCGAGCAATACCCGGACGTGTCCATCGAGTTGACCCTGTCCCAGCACAACCCGGACCCGCTTGAAGAGGGTCACGACGTGGTGATCTCCATCGCCCATTCGTTGCCGGATTCGGCGCTGGTCAGCCAGACGATCGGGCAGTTGTTCAGTGTGCCCTGTGCGGCACCGGGGTATCTGGCCCGGTACGGCGTGCCCGAGCATCCGCAGCAGTTGATGCAGCATCGACGGTTGCATCTGCAGGATTTCCAGGAGGATGCGTGGTTGTTCAAGGGGCAAGAGGGCGAGATTGCGATTTCGCCGGGTGACACCTTCAGGACCAATGTCGCGGATGCGATGGTCAAGGCGACGCAGGAAGGAATGGGCATCAGCTTGTTGCCGTTCTTCAGCGCCAACCCGGCGCTGCGCGAGGGCTCGTTGGTGCGGCTGTTGCCCGGATATCGGCTACGGGAGCGGAGCATTTTCGCGGTGTATCCATCAAGGCGCTTTCTGGATGCCAAGGTGCGGACGTGGGTCGGGTTTTTGCAGGCGCGATTGCCGGGGTTGTTGGCGGAGCAGTTGGCAGTGATTGAGGCACCTTGAGGCTAGCGCGTTGCCGTACGGCGAATGTAGCGCGCCGGCGACGAGCCCAGTGTCTTGCGAAACATGCTGATGAACGAACTGACCGACTCGTACCCCAGCGCCTCGGCGGTTCGTTGCACCGACTCGCCCTCGGCTAGGCTCTGCAAGGCCACGATGATTTGCCATTGTTTGCGCCATTGGCCAAAAGTCAGGCCTGTTTCGCTTTTGACCAGGCGGGCCAGGGAGCGCTCGCTCATGGCCACCTGGCGTGCCCACTGGGCCATGGTGCAACGGTTTGACGGGTCCTGGGCCAGGCCGCGGGCGATGAAGCGCAACTGCGTAGCAGCGGGGAGCGGCAGGTACAACTGCTCCGAAGGAGCCAGTTCCAGTTGTTCAAGGAGCACGCTCGCCACGCGCGAATTGGCAGAGGCAGGCGGATAATCCTGGGGCTGGGCGCTCAGGTGCAGGATCAACGCCAGGACCAGCGGCGAAAGCACCAGCGTGCAGCATTTCTCCGGTAGCGCGGCGGCGCCGGGCTCGACAAACAGATAGCCGATCCTGCCGTTGGCGGTCACCCGGTTGCTGTGGGCGATACCGCCCGGAATCCACACGCCGAAGCCCGACGGCACCATCCACACGCCATCCTCTACGGTACACACGATACCGCCGTGATACGCCACCACCAGTTGGCCTTTGCGGTGGCTGTGCACGGGGAATTCGGTGTCGTTGCGCTGGCTGCCGAGCATCAACGCGACGGCGGGCTGATCAAAACTGTCCAGTTCGAATTGATCAACGCCCTGGAGCTTCATCTCGCCCATGTTGCACCGCCTCGATTGTCTGAAATTGATTATATTCTGGCAGCATACTCAATATCGGCACGACCTTGCAGTCCCTACCATCTTCATCAAGGCGATCAAGGTGATTGCCGACTGCGAGATTCAACCGATGCTCAGCGAAATCACGATTGCCCACCTCTACATTCCTCCGTTCTTGCTCTACGTCGGCGTTGCAGCCCTGGTGTACGGGCTACTGGAGCGGGCCCTGCGGCGCTGGCTGGATTGGGCCTGGCACCCCAGCCTGGCGCGTTTCTTTGTGTCGCTGATCGTGCTCTCGACCTTGGTTCTGAGCTTTTGAGGGCAGCGCGATGATCATCAAACACATCCTCAAGACCCTCGTCACCCTGGTGCTCGGGCTGGCCGCATTGCTGTTCTGCACGCAACTGTGGCGTGCCTATGAGTTGGCCCCCTGGACGCGGGACGGGCGTGTCAGCGCGCAAGTTATCCGTATTGCCCCCGAGGTGTCCGGCCAGGTCGAACACCTGCTGGTGGGCGACAACCAGTGGGTCGCCAAGGGCGCGTTGCTGTACCAGATCGATCGCAGCAGCTACTTGCTTGCCCAGCAACAGCGCACGGCCGAGCTTGCCGAGGCGCGCAGTGTTTTCGAGCAGCGCAGTGCACAGCTCAAACGCCGCAACCAGCTCGGCGATGCGATTGCGCGGGAGGAAACCGACAACGCAGCCCGGGACCTGGCGGTGGCCAGGGCGCGCCTGGATGCGGCCCGCAGCCAACTGGCCCATGCGCGGCTGGATCTGGACCGCACGACGATTCGTTCGCCGGTCGACGGCTATGTGACCCAGTTGCGGCTGCAGCCGGGTGACTACGCGGCAGCGGGCGAGACCAATATCTTTGTGGTCGATAGCCATAGCTTCTGGGTCACCGGTTACTTCGAGGAGACCAAGCTGGCCGGTGTTCGGGTGGGGGCTGCGACGTCCATCAAGCTGATGGGTTTTTCACCGCTGCTCGAAGGGCATGTGGCGAGCATTGGTCGGGGCATTGCCGACGGTAACGAGCTGCGCAGTAACAGTGGTTTGCCCCAGGTGGCACCTACGTTCAGCTGGATACGCCTGGCCCAGCGCGTGCCCGTGCGGATTGAACTGGACAAGGTGCCGCCCGGTGTGGAGCTGGCGGCGGGGATGACCGCCAGCATCGAGGTTGCCGAGGAGGGCACGGCGCCGCGCTGGAGGCTGGTGCAATGGCTTCAGGCGTTCATGTGATGCTCCGTGCACTGCGCATGCTGGGGGCATGGGAAGCTGCTACCTCGGGCTATGTGCTGCGTAGTCTTTTGGCGGCCTCATTGGCCCTGTGGCTGGGGTTCCAATTACACCTGGATTCGCCGTTCTCGGCCGCCTCAACCGTGTTGTTGCTGATCCATCCGCTGCAGGGGGCAGTGGTTGGCAAGGGCTTCCACCGGGCACTGGGCACCCTCGTGGGGTTGGCTGTGGCATTGGTCCTGACCAGCCTGTTCGCCCAGCAAATGCTGCTGTTTATCCTCGGGATCGGGGTATGGCTGGGCCTTTGTGTCGGTGCCATGACCGTGTTTCGGCACTACCAGGCCACGGCGGCGGTGGTCGCCGGCTACACCGTTTGCCTGGCCCTGGGGCCCGCCATCGTCGCGCCACAGCAAGGTTTCGAACATATCGTCGGGCGGGGCACGGCCGTTGTTCTGGGGGTGTTGAGCCTGAGCCTGGTGGCCACATTATTCAGCCGCAAGACCGTCGAGCGCACACTGACCATGGCACTTCGCGACGTCTCGTCGCGCACCCTGCGGTTATTGGCCGTGCGGTTTGACGGCGGGCCGGCGCGTGCGCAGGACCCGCTGGCCATCGATATCAGCAAAGTGGACGACCTTCTCGGGATTGGTCGGGGCGAGTCGGTGCTGATCCGCGCCAGGCTGGCGACCCTGCAGGCAGGACTTGCGTATCTGCATGCCGTGGTGCTCGACGAATGCGCGATACCTTCGCACGCTGGGATCGGCGCACAGTTGCGCCAGCTGGCTGAAGCCATGCCCGGGTTTTGCGTGGCGGCCGATCGTGTCCGGGAGCTGCAAGCCAGCCTTGAACCAGGCGCGAGCCAGCGGCGTCTGAATGAACCATTGGCCGAACTGGCCAGCGCCTTGTCGAGTTTTGCCTGTCTTGAGCGCGCGCCCCTGCCGCCGGCCCGCGCCGTGGGGTTTCACCGACACTACGGCGCTGCACTGCGTAACGGTGTGCGAGCGTTGCTGGCCACGCTGGCGACCGGTGCTGTCTGGTACCTCACCGGCTGGGACCAGGGGCCAACCTTGCTGGCCGTACTGGGTCCGTTCTGCACCTTGCTGGCCACCAGCGCGGCGCCCGAGCAAGGCATTGCGAGCCTTGCCAGGGGAACCTTCTACGCAATCCTGGCAGCGGCGGGGTGCAAGTTCCTGCTGTTGCCGCACATCAGCGGGTTCGGGTTGCTCACGGTGGTGCTGGTTGCGTTCTGGGCGGTCGGGATTCATGCCACGACCCGGCCGCGCCATGCCCTGCAAGGCGTCGCCTACCTGATTACGTTCAACACCCTGGTCGGCACCGCCGGGACCGCCCAATACGACTTCGCTGACTTCGTGAATCAAGCCCTGGCCTGGATGGTGACGCTTGCTATCTGCCTGCTGGCCTTCCAGTTGCTGCCGGGGAAACCCGCCAGCCACGCCGACGTCCTGAGGACCGCGCTGCACAAGGACACGCGCCGGTTACTGCGTCACGGGCACCGCATGGATCTTCTGAAGTGGCAGGCCACGCAACAGCACCGGATGGTTGCCCTGCAAGCGCTGTCGGGCGCCGATGAGGCCGGTGCCGTCTCGCTTCAACTGGGTCGACAGTTACGGTTGCTGCACCGCAAGACACGCGACCTGGAGCCTGATTCATCAATCGCCAGGTGTGTGCAAGCGGGCGACCGGCGTATTGCCAGATATGCCTTCGATTCAGCGATCAGCGCGGCCCAGGCCCGGCGTACGTCGAGATCACTGATCCGCCTTGGTGCCCGCGACCTGGCTGCTTGTTACCGGGATTTGGCGGGGTTGCTCGACCAATACCAGCGTGCCGATATCCGAACCCGTTTCAGCTAAAACAACGAAGGTGAGATGAAATGAAGCAACTCCTTATCTGGACGCTTTTCGGGATGATTGTGTCTGTGCCAATGGCGGTGCAGGCATCGGACGGGGCTGAGGCGCTGGCCCGCTGGCAACAGCAATTCAAACAAGAGCAAAAAAAGCTCGCCGAGCACCGGGCGCCTGGCCGTGATTCAAGGCCCAAGGCCGATCGCCAGCGATGAGCCGGTTCCCGGGGAATTGCAATCTGTCCAGAGCGAAGTGACGAGTTCGGTGTGATGCCCGGCGGTGCTGTTGCTTTATAGGCTGTCCGGGTCGCCAAAAAACATTTTGACTTGGCTCTAGGACGGTGCTTCTAGGCTTAGAAAAACCAACTATGCCCCCAGTTTTGCCCCCATTCGCATGCGATCCACGAACAATTGCGAGTGCGCGCCCTGGCGGTGATGCAATGGGGGACTTGATGGCTTTCAGCGTGTCTCTCCACTATGAGGATGAGTAGCGGCTAATCGCTTTCGTTGAGCTTGCAAGGTGTCTAGATAAGCCGGGGCGATTCATTTTCCTGATCATCAGGTTTTGCGTGAGGCCTCTCCAGGGTGGCTTGGCAGGATGAGACTCGACATTTACCTGCCAGAGCTGGGGCTCGCTATTGAGCATCAAGGAGAGCAGCACTACCGGCCTCTAAAGGTCTTCGGTGGTGAGGAGGCCCATCTACGGGTGGTGGAAAGAGACGCCTCCAAACGTAGGCTATGTGCTGAAAATGGTGTTGAGGTCATTGATTTTAAATTTGATGCGCCGCTTACCAAAAGCTCCGTCAGGCAACGCCTTTCAAGATTTTTTGGGGGTTAACGAATGAAGAATTTCAGGGGTTTTGACAGTGATTTCAATCTCCTCGTTGAGCTGATGGTGGCAACCAGAGGCTTCAACCACCTTTCGAGCAATGGCGATGAATTTTTCTTGCCACTCAACACCTTCAGATATGCCCCGAAATGATATTTGGCATGATGCAGGGATGGAGCAAGGTGGAAGTGGCTGGTCTTCGGATCGGACGTCATCAGTCAAGTTCATGTCTCCTTGCATAGTCCGGCCCTTACGCCGGAGCAGGTTGCTCTTTACGATGAAAGCACCCTTGGCCGAAGGGCGCTCAACTTAACAAGAGACGATGGCTCAGAGAGCCGGTCTGCGGCTCCATCCATGGATGGCGTAATCCAGGGTCACGATGGCAGCAGCTTCGGAAGCCACCTTGTGGAAAGTGTTGTCCTTGGTCTTGTCTCCGTAATCGCTGATGCCGCGAACGACTATTACAGGCACGTTCTGCTTGTTGCAGGCGTGGAACACCCCCTAAGCCTCCATTTCAGCTACCACAGCTTTGTCGTGAATGCCTTGGAGACTCTCGAAAAGTTTCGGGTCTCGAATTAGCAGTTCGCCGGAAGCAATGGTTGGCCGCAGCCACTTCAGTGCTAACGATACAAGCTCACGCGCCGGGTCTCGCAACTGCACACCTAATTGAGTAAGAGCGTTCACCTCGGCAGGAGACCAAGGCAGAGGCGAGGGCAGGGCAGGCGTAGATGGCATCCACCAGATCACCTCATCAGCTGCTTCGATGCACGCGGCTGCGGTGCTGGTCGAGCGCATGCAACCGACATGGGAAACCGCAGCGGGGTTGGTTGCCCCGGCGGGGTTGGTGCGAGTGCTGTGCGCTCAACCAGTGTTCGGCGGTCGTGGCCGCGAGAGCGTGCACTAGCAAGACACTCCCGTCGGTCTGCACGGTCAGATTGCCCGCGGAGCCTCCAGCCAGAACGGTTAAACAGCCTGCCCGACAACGCCTAAAGACTCTCAGGGTCCCCAAAAAACATTTTTCCAAGCCTCTAAAGCAATACTTCCAGGCATAAAAAGTTCAAATATGCCCGCACTTTGCGCCCGGTTGCGTCTGTCATCCTTCCATTCACATCGTTCGACTCACCGCCCTCTGCGTCCATTCCACCTCATTTTGCAATTCCAGGACGTGGCCATGAAAGCGCTCCAGTGAGGCGTGGTGGCCGACGCTGATCAGGATCGTCTCCGGTAGCATTTCCTTAAGTAGCTGGTAACAACACGCTTCATTGGCTGCATCCATCGCGGCGCTGCTCTCGTCGAGAAACAGCACCGCAGGGCGGGCCAGAAGGGCGCGTACGAAGGCGCAGCGCTGCTGTTCGCCGAGGCTCAGGGTTTGCGCCCAGTCACGCTCATGGGCCAGTTGGCTGTCCAGATGCTCCAGGCCGACTTGCTGCATGATGTGCTGCAACTCGGCATCCTTTTCTTCGGGGGCGGGATTGGGGTACCACAGTGTTTCGCGCAAGCTGCCCAAGGGTAGATAGGTTTTTTGCGAGAGCGTGAGCGTGCGCTCACGGTCATAGGCCACGGCGCCTGACGCATGGTGCCAGAGCCCAGTCACTGCGCGAATCAGCGTGGACTTGCCGAACCCCGAAGGGGCCTTGATCAGCAGGCTATCACCAGGCTTGAGTGCCAAGTTGAACCCTGCAAACAGTCGCCGCCCGTCAGGCAGCCAGATATCCAGATTGCGAATATCCAGTCCTTCGGACTGTTGCGTCAGCACCACATCCGAGTCGACCCTGACGTTATCCAGACGTTGCTGGAAGCCGTCCAGCCGATCAATGACCGACTTCCATTCGGCCAGTTCCGGAAACACCCCAACCAGATAGGCCACGGCGGCATGCACTTCGCCAAACGCCGCGCTGATCTGGGTGAGACGGCCGAGGGTAAAGGCCCCGGCGAAAAACTGCGGGGCCATGATGAACATCGGAATCACCGTGGCACTGCGCAGGTAGAAGGTCGAGTAACCCATGATCAGCTTCTGCTTTTTCACCAGGACCCAGAAGTTCTGCAAAGCAGCTTCCAGGCGCTGATTGAAACGCTGGCTTTCCACGGCCTCGCCCCGGTACTGGGCGACCGAATCGGCGTTCTCCCGCAGGCGCATCAACGAGAAACGGAAATCGGCCTCGCGCCGCTGCTGCATGAAGTTCAGATGGGGCAGGGCGCGGCCGAGCCAGAAGGCGAATCCGGTGCCCAGCAGCGCGTAGACCAACGCCACCCACACCAGCAGCCCGGGAATCACCAGGCCTTCGTCACCCCATGGAATGCTGACCAGGCCCGAGGCTTGCCAGAGAATATTCAGGAACGAAAACAGCGACACCACCGCCGTCAGCAGCCCCAGGCTCAGCTTGAGCGACTTGATGATAAACAGGTCGATATCTTCGGCGATGCGCTGGTCGGGGTTGTCTACCTCGGTTTCGGTCAGTTTCAGCTTCTGGTAGCGCTGGCTGTCGAGCCATTGCGCGAGCAGGTTGCGCGTCGACCAGCGCCGCCACAGCAAGGTCAGTTTCTGCTGAAAGTGAAACGCGCCGACGGTAAAGGCCGCCAGGCCGATCTGAAGCAGGATGAATTGCAGGCCGCCCAGCAGGAAGCCCGGGTAGTCTTTTTCCTGCAGCGCATTATAAAAATGCAGGTTCCAGAAGTTATTGAGGATATTGACACCCACCAGGCACAGGTTCATCGCCACCGTGGCCAGCAGCAACAGCAGGGCCGGGTATTTCTGTTCGGAGGTCCAGAAAGGCCGTGCCAGGCGCCAGAAATTGCGAAGTGTATGCATGAAGGTTAAAGAAGTCCGGTCGCTGGCGACGTTGAGTTTGCAGGATAGGGAGGATAGGATCCGCCAATGCTAATCGCTTGCATTCATAAGGGAAAGCGACAGGAGCCCCGTTATCGAATTTCCAGACTGGCTAAAGCAGGCATGGCCACCTATACAACGGGTCATCAGGCTTGAGCCGAATGACCAGCCTTTCATCCCATTAAGCCGTGTCGCCGATCCTGCCTTGCTGCAGCCCGTGCTGGCCGAGTTTGCCCTGCGCTATCCCGGCATCAACAAGCCTGCAGTGGTGTCGCAGTGGTCGATGAACTACATGAGCATCGTGGTGCCGGCGACCCTGGCCTGCCTGCTCACACGCCAGCAGGCGATCGACTTCTGGACAGATGGCAGTGTGTTGCACCTGGATGCCGGACAACCGCTGGCGTTGAACTTCACCAGTGGCTTGCCGACACTGACGGAACCTGAGCGCGTCCTCTACCTTTCGCGCTGGCTGCACGAGCACCTGGCACCGTTGTTCGCCACCCTGGCGGCAGCCGGTGGCTTGGCACCGAAGATTTTGTGGGGCAATTTCGTCGCGATCTGGGACGGTGCGTTCGACCGGTTCGACCCCGACCTGTCCCGGCCAGGCTTTGCCGAGGTGCACCGTTGGCTGGAGCAGGTCAGCGTTAACGACGGACGTTTGAAGTTGCGCGGCCTGCAACGCCAAGTCCCGTCGCCCGCACCGGATATTTGCCCGCGTCTGCCACTACGCCGGCATTGTTGCCTGCACTACCAGCTGCACCCGCTGGTTGAAGGCGAGCCGCTGGTGCTGTGCGAATCCTGCCCCAAACTGCACCGTCTGCCCTTGGCGGAGCAGGTCAGCTACCTGCACTCCCTCTATGACTGAGCGGCGCTGACCGTCAACGGCGCTTCGCTCAGGCGCCCATGCTCGATACGCAACAAGCGATCGGCAAGGCCGAAGTACGCGTCGTCGTGGGATATCACGATCACCAGTTTGCCGCGCGCACGCAGGTCCGTGAGGATGCGGGTGTAGAAGAAGTGTTTGAATACCGGGTCTTGGTCTGCGGCCCATTCGTCGAACAGGTAGCAGGGACGATCATCCAGATACGCACTGAGCAGCGCCAGGCGCTTGCGTTGCCCGGTGGACAGCGCCAGCGTGGTCAAGCGGCCCTGTTCGATTTGCACCTTGTGGTCCAATTGCAGGTGCACCAGGTAATCCTGGGCCTGCTGCACCAACTGCGGATCGTCGCCGTCGAACAGGTTTTCGAACAGGCAGAAGTCGGTAAAGATCGCCGAGAAGTGCTGACGGAAATGGTGGTTGTTATTGCTCGACGACACCTGCTCGTCGAGCATCACATCGCCGCTTTCCGGGCGATAAAGCCCGGTCAGCAACAACGCCAGGGTGGTCTTGCCGCTGCCGTTGCCGCCAGTGATAAACACCGTCTCGCTCGCCTTTAAGGTGACGTTGATCGGCCCGAGGGTGAAGTGGCCGTCTTCGCGTTCGCGGTAGTAGGTATGCGTCATGTCGCGGCACACAAGGCTGCGCACCTGGGTCGGCGCGAAGGTTTCCAGGGTTTCGCTGGCGCCCTGCATTTCGCCTTCCAGGGCGCGGATCTTGTTCAGCGCCACGCTGGCACGGCCCAGGGTTGGCAGGGCGTGCATCAATTCCGAGAGCGGCGTGATCATGTACAGGATCGCGAGGATATAGCCGGTGACCAGGCTCACGCTCAGCTCGATAAAGTGCGGCGCTACAAACAACACCACGCCGATCAGCAGGTAGAACACCGCATTGCCCCAGTTCATAACCACCGCATAGATGCTCATGCCGCGCACAAAGTCGCGCCGGTATTGCTGGCTGACCGGCAGCAGCAGGCGCGTAAAGAAGTGTTGGCGACGCGGGTGATTGAGCTGCAGCTCCTTGCTGCCATCAGTCAGCAAGCGGTAATGCTCGAACAGTTGGTCCTTGAGTTCGCGCGCGCGGGAAATCGACGTCAGCGCCCGGCGTTGCGGCCAGTTGAAACTCAGGCTGCCGAGCATGATCAGCAACACCGTCAAGCCCAGCAGCGGCAAGCTCAGCCATCCCAGGTAACCCAGGCAAGCGATGATGATCCCGCCGTTGACCAAAAGGATCGGCACCAGCTCCACTGCCTGGCTGATGGTTTGCGTGTCGTCGGTCAACATCGCCAGCAGCCGGTGCTTGCCCAATCGTTGCAATTGCGCATAGGGCGTGTCGATCAGCTTGGCGCTCAAGTGCAGGCGCATATCGTTGACCGCCGCCTGGCCGAGGCGCAGCAGGCTGATATCGGAAATAATCCGCGACACCGCCACCAGCAGCACCAGTCCACCGAAGTACAGGCCGTCAATCGGTCGCAGTTGGTCGAACACCGTGAGGCTGTGGTTGATCATCGCGATCAACCCTGCTGCCGCAAGTCCGCAGGCCAGGCCGGTCAGCGTCGCCACCAACAGGGCGCGCCACGAGCGCTTGGCCATGAGCATCAGCAAATCCATTCAAACTGCTCCGTCTGTCGCCAGGGCCGCAAGGCCGACGATCAATTGTTGATGCATCGTGGGTTGTTCCAGGATGTTCAAGTGTTGCGCCTGCACCACGTCACGCACCCATGGCCCGCTGCTCAGCTGTTCCCACTGCGGGTCGGCAAAGTCCGCTGCTTGCAGCGTGGCATCGGCCCACCAGATATGCACCGGGCAGCTTAGCCGTGGCGGCTGGAAGCTGGCGAGTAACTGCTGCGTATGTTGCTGGTAGCCAATGCGCGTGTGCAGATGTTCCCAGCTGTCGCCCTGCAGTTGCAGGCCTTGCTGGTGCGCCCATTGCGCCAGCGCGGGCAGGCGCTCGGCGGCGGGCAGTTTAGCCAATCGAGCAGTCAACGCGGTGGAAACCGATGCCGGCAAATTGCGCAACCGCGCCTGGCTGTCAACGGTCAGCGCCTGCGCGGCTGAGTCGAGCAATGCCTCGACGCTATCGTCCTCGTCCTGTCGCTGGTATTGCGAGTCGAGGATGCCAAGAAATGCCACCTGTTCGCCGCAACGTTCCAGCTGCGCCGCTGCGGTGATCGCCAGCAGCCCGCCCAGTGAAAACCCAAGTAGATGATAGGGGCCTTGGGGCTGCTGCTGGCGCAGTTGCTCGACATACAGCGCTGCGAGGCTGTCGATGTTGCCGTCGAGCGCTATGCTGTCGTCGCCCAGATACGCCGCCTGCAAGCCCCACACTTGCCAGTTGGGTAGATGGGGCAGCAGCGCGCGGTAATCCTGCACATGGCCGGTGGACGGGTGGAAGCAGAACAGGTTGGTACCCGGTCCCGCCGCCGACAGCCGCACCAGCGGCGACAACGTGAACTGCGCCTGCACCAGCGCTGCAAATGCCGCCACGCTTGGCGCATTGAACACCGCATTGACGGTGACCGGCGCCGACAACACCGTCTGCAAGCGGCTCGCCAGGCTCACCGCCGCCAGCGAGTGCCCGCCCAGGGCGAAGAAGTCATCCTCGATCCCCACCCGCTCCAGGCCCAACACCTGCGCCCAGACTTCGGCCAGCAATGCCTCCAATGGCGTGCGCGGCAGGGCGCCGCCCACGCTGTCGAGGACCTTGTCTGCCCATTGCTGCAAGGTCTTGCGGTCGAGCTTGCCATTGCCCATCAACGGCAACGCTTCAACGATACGCAGGTTCGGCAGCATGTAATCCGGCAGGCGGTCCTGCGCCTGGCCATGCAGTTGCGCCACTGTCAGCGAATGCCCTGGCGCCAAGGTCAGGAACGCAAACAGTTGCTGGCCCAGCTCACCTTTAGGCAGGCATTCCACCGCCGCCTGGGCCACGCCCGACAGGCTCGCCAACTGGGCCTGGATCTCGTCGAGCTCGACGCGAAACCCGCGCACCTTGACCTGGCGATCGGTGCGCCCGGTGATTTCCAGGCTGGCGTCATGCCGATACCGCGCACGATCTCCGGTGCGGTACAGGCGCTCGCCGTCGCGCTGGATAAAACGCCCGGCGTCGTGTTGCGCATCCAGGTAGCCACGCGCCAACTGCGGGCCGGCGATATACAGTTCGGCGTTTTGCCCAGGCGCGGCCAGTTGTTGCTGGTCGTCGAACACATACAAACGCATGCCATCGAGGCGGTCGCCCAAGGGCAGGCGCCGATAGTCACAGGCCGGATCGACCTTGTGCATCACCACGCCAACGGTGGTTTCGGTCGGCCCGTAGTGGTTGAACACCGTGAGCGCCGGTGCGAACGCGCGGATCGATTGCAACAGGCGCCGCGAACAGGTCTCGCCGCCAAGGATCAGTTGCTTGCGCGGCAGCACGGCGGCGCTTGGCGTGTGGATCAGCCAGGCGTCGAGCAACGACGGTACGATTTTCAGATGATCGACGGGGTACTGCGCCTGCCAGGCGGCCCAGGCCTGGGCGTCCATGGCGGTTTCCTTGTCGAGTACGTGCAATTCGCCGCCGCTTAGCAGCGCTGGGAACAGCAGGGTGTAACCCAGGTCCGCGGCCAGCGAGGTGACCACGGCACTGCGTTCGCGGGCTTGCAACTGCAGGCGCGAAGACACACTCGACACGTAACTGGCCAGTTGCGCGTGCTCGACGATCACGCCTTTCGGCAAACCGGTGCTCCCCGAGGTGAACAATAGGTACGCGGCATCCTCAGGCCGGATGTCAGGCGCAACGTCGGTCATTGGTGCCTGTTGCCAAACGGCAGTCTCGCGCAGATCAAGGCCACCCATCGACGCCAGCACAGGGGCATCGCCAGCGGCGCCGGTGAGCACCAGGCGCGGTTGCGCCTGTTGCAGAATCGCCAGCGAGCGTTGGGCGGGCTGGTGCACGTCCAACGGTACAAACGCTGCGCCGCTCTTGAGCACGGCGAGCATCGCCAACACCATCTGTGCCGAACGGTCCAGGTACAACGCCACGCGGTCTTCGCGGCCGATGCCCTGAGCTATCAGATAATGCGCCAACTGATTGCTGCGCGCATGCAGTTCGGCGTAGCTCAGGTGCTGTCCGGGGTCGCGCAACGCCAGGTGTTCGGCAAAGCTGGCCGCACAGGCGTTGAAGCGCGCTGGTACGCTGGCAAAGAGCGGTGCGGCCTGCTCATGACGAGCAGCCAGCGCCGCCGAAAACCCTGGTGCGCGCAGCGACAGCTCGGCGAGCGGCTTGGCAGGGTGGGTGAGGGCGTCGAGCAGCAGCGACTGCAATTGCTCCAGCAGGGTCTGCGCGGCAGGAATGCTGTAGCACCGCGCTTGATGACACAGCGTCAGGCGGTAACCGGCAGTGCCCTGTGGTTCAGCCATCAGCAGCAGTTCCATGCCGGCGGGGATGGCGTGCATCTCCAGCACCTTGAACGAGCTGCCCGCGGTTTCGAACCCCGGGGTCCACTGGAAACCGTAAGGCGCGGTCTCAACCGGCAGCGAGTATTCCTGCCATTCGCCCGCCTGTTCGCAGAGCACTTGCAGTGTGGCCAGTGCCCCGGTGAATGGCCGCTCGACAACCGGTTGCCACGGCAGCGGCAGGGCCTTGGCGAACAAGCCCCAGCAGTCGGCGAGTTCTTCGTAGTCGTCACGGCAGTCATGCACCCAGTTCAGGGTGAGCGCCGCACTGTCATTGGCACTAAGGCGCTGCAACAACACGCCCCAGGCCGTCATCAGCAACTGTTCGGCGGGCGCGGAGTGACTTTGCAAGGCTGCGCTCAATGCAGGGTTAAGCATGACGCTGGTGGTCAGCGTCGTAGCAGCCTGATCGCTGCGTGCCTCGCGGTACAGCAACTCGGTACCGGCCTGCTCGCCCAACGCCAGGCCAGCCCAGTATTGCCGACCTTGTGCGGCGTCTTCATCCGCCTGCAAGTCGTGAATCCAGGCGCTGTATTGGGTGTAAGTCATGGCCTCGTCGTCAGGCACCGGCGCCAAAGCCGAACCCAGGGCTTGCGCCAAGCGAAGCAGCGTCCCACGGTCGGCGGCCAGGGCGGGTAATTGCAACGTGACCTGATACACATCCTCCACCCGTGCCTGTACATCGACACTGAAGGTGTGGGTCGCCGCGACGATCTGCAATGGCACTTGCAAGCCTGGTTCCGGTCGGGTTTGCAGGCGCAGCGCATCGTGCACGGCGGCCAGCGATGCCAGCCGTTCGTGCAGCTGTGCCAGCGCGGCAGCACCGTGCACTTGCAGGGTCAAGCGTGCCGGCGGCGCATTCGCCAGCCATTGGCTGCGCTGTTGTGGCGACAAGGCGAACGCTGCTTCGTAGTGGCTCATACCGGCTCCTGCGCGTGCTGCAATTGTTCGCGATTCATCATCTGGCCCATGGCAACGCAGATCTTGCGCTCCCCCTCAAACGGGTCGCGGGCGTGCGCCACCAGCATATTGTCGAGCATCACCATGTCGCCTTTTTGCCAGTCGAAGCGCACTGCACAGGCCTCGTACGCCGTACCGATCACGTCCATCACTGCATCCTCAATCACGCTGCCATCGCCGTAATACACATTGCGCGGCAGGTTGCCGGCGCCAAACAGGTTTATCAGGTTGCTGCGCACCTCCGCTTCCAGGCAGGCGCTGTGATGCAGTTGCACCTGGTTGAAGAACGACGCCTCACCGGTATCCGGATGCGTGACAATCGCCGGGCAGTGTTGGGCAACCTTCAGATTGTCCTCTCCCAGCCATTCCCACTGCATGCCGGATAGCAAGCATTGGCGTTCGACCTCTTCGCGTGTTTCGGTTTTGAAGAAGTCCTGCCAGCGCACATCCAGCTTGTCGGTGAAGTGCCGCACATACAGCAGGCCCAGCGCCTTGAAGCGCTCGACAATGGCCGGCGGCAACTGCGTCAGTACCTGGCGGCAATCGACAATCGGGGTGCAACCACCGCGTGGTGCCGGAATCTCGCAGAAGAACCACTGCTTGCGCGGCCATTGCGCCAGGTGCGAGCTTTCGTTATGGAACAGAATCATGTGTTGTTCCGGGTACGGCGTGGAGTGGTAGATGTTCTTGCCGGATTTATTCTTCGGCAGGTCGCCGTAGGTGCCATACAAGTCCGGTTCGATCGCCTGGGCGAACTGCTCGAAGGCGTTCGCGTCCGGCAGGTTGAAACCACGGAACAATAGGCCGCCGTGGCTGCGCAGTTGCACATTGATCCATTCGCGCGCCTGTACGGCCCAATGCACCGGGTCCAGGTCGGCCAGCAGCGGCTCGATTACCAGGGGCAGTGGTTGGCCGTCGCTCAAGGTGCGTGTGCGCACCTGTTCGTGGGGCCGTTGGCTCACGGCGGTGGCGCGGGTGCTTTTTAGCTTGCTCATTTTCGACAGCTTGCGCGCGCTGCGTGCTTGGGCGTCGTCGATTGCAAGAGGTTCAGCTGGGGTGTCGCCCGCCAGGCGCCACGCCCAGTCTTGCAGGTTCAGAGTGTCCAGCAGGGCTTGGAAGCCTTGTTCAAAATGAGCAACGGTCTGGGCGCTCAACACGCCGGTGCGATAGACCCAGCGCACATTCAGGCCGCTCTCGTCTTCCTCGACAAACACCGCCAGATCGAACTTGCTGGATTCCTGCTGCGGCGCCAAGTGTTCCACCGCCAGGCCTGACAAGCTGGCCGAGCCCTGCGGCGTGTTCTGCATCACAAACAACACCTGCACCAGCGGGTTTACGCCGGGCGTACGCGGCGGTTGCAGTGTCTCGACCAGCTTGTCGAACGGCACCTGCTGGTGCTGGAAGGCTGACAGGCAATCCTCGCGCAAGCGTTGCAGGCGGCTATCAAAGGTGTCGTTGTCGTCGAGGCGCGCGCGAATCGGCAGCACGTTGACGAAGAAACCGATCAACGGCTCCAGCACCGATTGCTCGCGGTTGGCCAGGTCGGTGCCGACGATAAAGTCGTGAGTACCGGTGGCCCGCTGCAAGAGGCTGTTGAACGCATTGAGCAACACCATGAACAACGTGGCCTTGTGCTGTTGCGCGTACGCCTTGAGTGCCAGTGTTTGCGCCGGGCTGAACTGCTGGGTCAACACCGCACCCCTGTAATCCGGCTGCGTCGGGCGCGGCGCGTCCAGCGGCAACGCGATCAAGGTCGGTGCGCCGTCGAGCTGACGCCGCCAATAGTCAATCGCCCGCGCCAACTGGCGCTGTTGGGGTTCGCTGCGTTGCCACTGGGCGTAATCGGCGTACTGGATCGGCAACGGCGAGAAGGCCGGGACCGCGCCGCTGGAGTAGGCCTGGTAGCCGGTGATCAGTTCCTGGATCAGGATGCCCATGGACCAGGCGTCGGTGGCGATATGGTGCAGCACCAGTTGCAGCACATGATCATCCGTACCCAGGTGCAACAGGTGGGCGCGCAGCATCGGTGCCTGCTGAAGGTCGAACGGCTGCGCCGACTGCCGGTCAATCACGCTTTGCAGGGCATGGGATTCGACAGTGACCGGGGTGAGGTCAAGCGTGGGCGCTTCATTGATGACTTGGCACGGCTGCTCGCCGTTCAAGTGGTAAGTGGTGCGCAGCGCTTCATGCCGCTCCAGCACACGTTGCAACGCCTGTTGCAAGGCCGCAATGTCGAGCGTGCCACGCAAGCGCACCACGCTGGACATGTTGTAGGCCGCATTCGGCCCTTCGAAGCGGTCGAGGAACCACAGCCGCTGCTGGGCGTACGACAACGCCAGCGCCTGGTTGCGGGGTGCCGGCACAATCTCGCTGTCATCAGATACCTGAGCCTGCTGATCGACCGCCTGCGCCAGTTCCTCCAGCGTGCCGCCTTCGAACAAGGTGCGCAGCGGCAGGCTGACGTTCAAGCGGCGACGAATGCGTGAGAGCATTTGCGTGGCCAGCAACGAGTGCCCGCCGATGGCGAAGAAGTCGTCGTACACACTCACGCTGGCCACGCCGAGCAGGTCCTGCCACAGCTCGGCGAGGGCTGTTTCCGTCGGCGTACGCGGCGCAACCGACACGCCTTCGACCTGTTCGGCCGGTGCCACATCCAGTGCCGCCAGGGCACGGCGGTCGACCTTACCGTTGGCATTCAGCGGCAATTGTGTCAGCACCTGCCAGCGCGCAGGCACCATATAGCTCGCCAATTGCCCGTTCAGGTGCGCGGTGAGTACCTGTTGCGCGGTTGGCGCGTCGAGTCCGGCCGCGCCGTCGAGCACATACCAGGCCACCAGTTGCAACGCCCCACGGGCATCGGGCAGCGCCAAGACCGCCGCGCTGTCGACTGCCGGGTGTTGCATCAGACGGTTTTCGATTTCGCCCAGCTCGATGCGATAACCCCGAATCTTCACCTGCTGGTCGCGGCGGCCGAGGTACTCAATCACCCCATCGGCGCGCAGGCGGCCGATATCGCCGCTGCGATACAGGCGCGCGCCGGGCTGGAACGGATGTGCGACAAAGGCTTCGCGGGTGCGTTGCGGGTCGCGCAGGTAACCACGGCCGACACCCACGCCACCGATGCACAACTCACCCGGCACGCCGATCGGCACGCAGCGCAGGTCGGGATCCAGCACAAATACCTGGTTGTTTGCGGTCGGCCGGCCGATCGGCATGTGCAGGCAGTCATCGCCCGGCGCCTCGGTGATCGGGTAGAACGCCACGTCATCCGAACACTCGGCCGGACCGTAGGCATTCATCAACGGGATCGACGGGAAGCGTGCGAACCAATCCTGTGCCAGCGCTGGCGGCAGTGCCTCGCCGGTGGGCAGCAGCCAGCGCAGACTGGCCAGGTTGTCTTGTGCGCGCACCTCCTGGAGCATGCCGCGAATCAGCGCCGGCACGGTTTCCAGCAACGTTAACTGCTGCGCCTGTACCGCATCGAGCAAGGCCAGCGGATCATGGGCCTGCGCGTCGGGCAGGATATGCACGGTGGCACCCACCAGTGGTGCGGCGAGGAACTGCCACACGCAAATATCGAACGCCGGCGAAGCGGTCTGTGCGATGCGGTCATGTTCACCCAGGCCCAGGGCCGGGACTTTACCGAAGATGTTATTCAGCATACCGCGCTGTTCGACCATGACGCCTTTTGGCGTACCGGTGGAGCCCGAGGTAAAAATCACATAGGCCAGTTGGTCGGGGTTGTGCGCGTATCCAATCGCGGGCTTGTCCTCGCCTTGCCACAGGGCCTGCGCGACCAGGCACGTCGGCTGTGTGCGCAGCTGCGGCAGCACGCTATCCAGCACGCCGGTGGCGCTGTCGCACACCAGTAGCAGCGGCGCTGCACCCAGGTTAAGCAGTTCGGCCAGGCGTGTGGCCGGCTGTTGAATGTCCAGGGCCTGGAAGGCGGCACCAGCCTTGAGTGTACCGATCATCAGGGTCAGCAATGCCAAGCCACGCTCGGCGAACAGCGCCACCAGGGTTTCCGGCCCGGCACCCGCGGCTTGCAAGGCATGGGCAACGGCATTGGCGCGACGGTCCAGCTCGGCGTAGGTCAAGGATTCGTGCTGGTGCACAGCGGCAATCTGTTGTGGCCGGCGGTGCGCCTGTTCAGCGAACAGCTCGGCGTAGCCTCGAGCCAGCGGGAAATCGACCTCGCTGCGGTTCCACGCCACTTGCAGTTGCTCGCGCTCGGTGGCTGGCAGCATGTGCACCGTGCCCAGTGGCGCTTCTGGCGCGTCGAGCATGCTCGAAAGCAATTGCACCAGATGCCCGAGCATGCGCTGCACGGTGTCGGTGCTGAAGCGCTGGTTGTCATAGGACAAGCGAATGCCCAGGCGATCGCCGGGGTACAACACCACCGTCATCGGGAAGTTGGTGTGCACCCGATCTTCATAGATATCGATGCTGAAGGCATCCAGTTGCACGCTGCTGATATCCAACGGTGCGTTTTCGAACACCACCAGGCTGTCGAACAGCGGTTGGCCGCGAGGCACGTTGCTGCTGCGCTGGATATCCACCAGCGATGCGCTTTCATGTTCACGCAGGCGAGCGTTGTGTGACAGCAGAGCCTGCAGCCAGCCCGCGACTGGCGCTTGCGGGTCGACATCAACGCGCAACGGCAAGCTGTTGATGAACAGCCCGACCATTTCCTCGACACCCGCCAGATCGGTTGGGCGACCGGCCACGGTGACGCCGAACAGCACGTCGCGGTTGCCGCTGTAGCGCGACAACAGCAGTGCCCAAGCGCCCTGGATCCAGGTGTTGGGCGTCAATTGGTAATGCTGGCACAGCTGCTGCAAACGTTGGGTCTGGCTGATACTTAAGGTCTGGTCGAAGTCGCCGACCTGTTCCGGCGCCTGTTCCGGACCGGCGAGGGCGCTGTCCACGTGCAGCGGCGTCGGCTCGCTGAAACCGGCCAGGTCGGCTTGCCAGAAGGCATGTGCAGCGGCCATGTCCTGGCGTTCCAACCAGCTCATGTAGCCGCGGAACGAACGCAAGCGCGGGCGCGCCACGGGCTCTTGGCGTACGAGGGCCTGATAGATCGCCAGCAGGTCCTCCATCAACAGGCCGAAGCACCACGCGTCCGTAAGGATATGGTGGAAACTGCGCACCACCGCAAAACGCTGTTCATCGAGCTGGAACACCCGCAGATGGGTCAAGGGTGCGCTGCTCATGTCGAAACCCTGCACGCGCTGGGCTTCCAGGGCCTGGTCCATGGCGAGGTGCTGCTGCGCGTCATCCAGGTGACGCAAGTCTTGCCAATCGAACGCCGCAGCTGTCTTGCGATACACACATTGCAGCGGTTCGTGGTCGTCCTGCCACCAGAACGCGGTGCGCATCATCGGGTGGCGGTCGAGGAACAGTTGCCAGGCGGCCTCCATGGCCGGGCGTTGCAATACGCCGTCCCAGCTGTAGCGCTGTTGCATCAGGTAGATGCCACTGTGGGGTTGCAGCAAAGTGTGCAGCAGCATGCCTTGTTGCATCGACGACAGCGGGTAGACGTCTTCCAGGTTTGACCAATCCAGCGGTTCGGTCGCAAGCGTTGCGGCTTGTTTGTGGCACAGCGGGAAAGCCTCGCTGGCCGGGCGCAGCCCTGGCTCGGCGAGCACGGTCGCGAGGGCGCCAAGGCGTTCGGCCAGTTGCGGCGCCCAGTCGGCGGCCAGCGCGCCTTCAACCCGCAGGTGCAGTTGGCCGTCCTGCCAATGCGCATCGATGCGCAAGGCATGGGTCGATGCCGCTGGCGTATTGGCAGCGGTGATGTGTGCCAACAGGCTGCGCGGTTCACGGTGGATGTCGAAATCGCCGCGCCAATGGATAGCAATCGGTGCAGCAGGCAAGTCGCGCAGGGGTTCTTGCAGGTAGGTGTTGTCTGAGAGGTAGCGCAGCGCGCCGTAATCGGCACCGTGTTGCGGGTACGCACGCAGTTGCGCGGCCACCGACTGCAGGCGTTGCAACGCATTAGCACCTGCGGCTTGCAGGAACACCGGCACGGCCAGGTCCAGCGCACCGACGATCAGTTGCGGCTCGAGGTCGGCCAGCACCAGGGGCGCGCCCACTGGCAGGCGTTCGGTGGCCGGGCGTGCGGCGTACAGGTCCAACGCCAACAAACCGTCGCCGCATTGTTCGGCCACGGCAGTGGCCAGCAGGCTGTTCCACTCCAGGTGCAACACATCGGCCAAGCGCTTCAGCTCGCCGGAGGTTGCGCCACTCAGGCTCAGCTCGACCACGTTGCTCGCCTGGTGGTTGTCAGGCAGTTGCAGCGTGTCCATGCCGGCGTATTGCAGCCAGTGTTCCCACGCGTCGTCGAGGGCATCGCTCTCGGCATGCGCTTGCTGATGACGGGTCCATTGGGTGAAGTTGCCACCGCTGTAGGACAGCCGCACCGGCCGTTGCAGGCGCAGTTGTGCCAGCGCCAGATTGAGGTCCGTCAGCAGCAACGACCAGGAAGCCTCATCCACGCATAACGGGTGCGCGGCCAATAACAGGTGATCGCCGAGCAGGCTGGCATGCAGGCTTTGGCCTGCCTGTAGGTCAAGTGCGTCGACTGCGGCCTGGGCCAGTGCGTGCAGGTGTGCCGGGTGGTAGTCGCCCGAGGTGATCGCAGCCGCCTTGGGGGCCACCAGCACACGCTGTTGCCAGTCTGCGTCGAACGCCAGGCGCAGGGCCTGGTGATGCTGCTGCAAGGCGCCAAGGGCCTGGCTGAGCAGCTCGCGATCAAGCGGTTGCGCCAGCGCCACGCAACGCCAGGTGGCGGTCAATGGGCCTTGTTCCAGGCGTGCGCGTTGGCCGGCGCTCAGGGGCAATGCATAGCCATCGGCACGCTGCTCGGCCACTGCATGGCTAGCGTCGGCCCCCAGAACACGGGCGATATCGGCGATGGTGCGGTTCTCGAATAACTGCCGTGGCGTGAGCTTGAGCCCTTGCTGATTGGCCCGCGCGATGATTTGCAGGTTGAGGATTGAATCACCGCCGATGGCGAAGAAGTTGTCGTGCACACCCACCTGTTCCAGCTTGAGCACGTCCTGCCAGATCGCGGCCAGCAGCGTTTCCACTTCATTGCGCGGGGCGACGTGGGTGGCGTTGTCATCGCGGCTGGTGGGTGGCAGCGGCAGGCGCTGTGCGTCGACCTTGCCGTTACGGGTCAGGGGCAATTCATCCAGGGTGATGAAGTGCGCCGGCACCATGTAGTCCGGCACGCGGTTGCCGAGATCGTTGCGCAGCTTGAGCGCTGACAGTGACTGGCTCGCCACCAGATAAGCGACCAGGCGCAGGCCGCCGTCCAGTTCAATCGCGCGCACCACCACCTGTTCGATCAGCGGTGACAGGCGTTTGATCTGTGCCTCGACTTCGCCCAGTTCCAGGCGGTTGCCACGAATCTTCACCTGGCTGTCGACTCGGCCAAGGAACGCCAGTTGGCCGTCCACCAGCCAACGCACGCGGTCACCCGTTCGGTACCAACGTTGGTGTTGGGCATCGTGGTGGAAGCGCTCGGCGCTGAGGTCGTCACGGTGCAGATAACCACGGGCGAGGGCGCCGCTGATCAGCAGCTCACCGCTCACCCCTGTCGCCACCTCACGACCCTGAACATCCACCACCTGCAATTGACGATTCGGCAGCGGTCGGCCCAAGGCAATACTGCGCTGGCCCGGCGTGAGTTGAGTGGCAATCGCACCGACCGTCGCTTCACTCGGCCCATAGTGGTTGAACACCCGCAGCCCCGGCGCCAGGCCGTTGACCTGCGCCAGCAGCGCCGGGCTCAGCGCGTCGCCGCCAAACACCAGCAACGCCTCTGGCAACAAACGCGCATCCGGCAGCGCTTGCAACAGACCGCTGAGGTGGCTCGGGGTAATTTTCAGCACGTCCACCGGGTGCTGGCTGAACAACTCCGCCAGGGCCAAGGGGCTGAAACCGCTCTCGTCATCCACCAGCAACAGGCTGCCACCGCTGCACAGCGCGCCGAACAGTTGAGTGTGGCCGAGGTCGGCGGCAACGCTCGACAGCAGCCCGTAGCGAGCGGCGGCAGGCGGCTTGAGCACGCTGTGCACCGCTGTCAGGTAGTCAACGATTGCCCGGTGTTCGACCACCACGCCTTTTGGCGTACCGGTGGAGCCCGACGTGTAGATCACGTAGGCCGCATCATCCAGGCTGTGGGCGACGGCGGGCGAGGTCTGCGGCTGTGCGGCGATGACCTCGGCCTGCTCGGTCAGGCACAGCAACGGCGTGTGCTCGGCCAGGCGTGCCAGCAAGGGCGAAGCCGTGGCGCCGATCAGCAGCGCGGCGCGGCTGTCTTGCAGTACATCGGCCAGACGCCCGGCCGGTTGTTTCAGGTCCAACGGCAGGTAGGCGGCACCGGCCTTGAGGGTGGCGAGCAGGGCGATGACGAAATCGGCGCTGCGCTCCAGGGCCAGTGCGACCAGGCTCTGGTGGCCGATGCCTTGGGCGCGCAAATGATGGCTGAGACGGTTGGCGCGCCGGTCCAGCTCGGCGTAACTCAGTACGCCTGCGCGGTCGCGGATTGCCGGTTGGTCCGGAGCGGCAACGACCTGTTGCTCAAAACGCTGATGCAAGCACGCCTCAGGAACGGCGAGTGACACACCGCGCCCCAGGGCTTGCAGGTGCTGGCGTTCGTCAGCGCCCAGCCAATCAAGTTCGCCCACACGGCGTTGGGGTTGCGCGGCCATGGCCAGCAGTACGTTGCGCAATTGTGCCGACAGCAGCGCGATCTCGGCGTCACTGAAACGGCTGCGGTTGTAGCTGAACAGGTAGTGCAGTTGTTCGCCCGGCACCACGATCAGTGACAGCGGAAAATGGTTGCGCCCCTGGGTCAGGACCAGGCCATCGGTGGCCTGCTCACGGTTCGGGTCGGCGAAGCTCAAGCCGCCGGCGTCCTGATTGAGCGCATCGGTGACCGGGAAGTTTTCGAACACCAGGATCGAATCGAACAGCGCCTGTTCGGCCGCTATCTTACTCATCGACTTGAGTTTGCCCAGGGGCAGGTAGGCGTGGTGGCGCAGGTCGCTGTTGGCTTGCTGCAACTGTTGCAGCCAGTCCACCAGTGCCGGGCCGTCGGCCCATTGCACGCGCAGGGGCAGGGTGTTGATGAACAGGCCGACTGTGCTGTCGACCGCCGCGAGATTTTCCGGTCGCCCGGCCACGGTCACGCCGTAGATCACGTCATCGCGGCCTGCGTGTTGGCCGAGCAACAGGGCCCAGGCGCCTTGGATCAGGGTGTTGAGCGTCAAGTGATGGCGACGGGCGAACTGCGCCAGTTGTTCGGTTTCGTCGACACTCAGGCGGTTTTCCCGTTCGGCGCATGGCGCGTCGGTCGTGGGAAGCAGGCGCAAGCCGAAATCGGGCAGCGGCGTCGGTTCGCTGACGTCCTGCAACTGGTCACGCCAGAAACCTTCGGTGGCAGCCATGTCCTGTTCTGCCAGCCAGGCGATGTAGTCGCGGTAGGCGCGCGTCGGCGCCAGGTTGGCCGGGCGGCCATGGGCGTGTTCGTAATAGAGCGCCAGCCACTCCTGGATCGCAATGCCGACGCTCCAGCCGTCCATGATGATGTGGTGGAAGGTCCAGATCAGGTGCCAGCGCTGCGGTTCCAGGCGCACCAGGGTCAGGCGCATCAGGGGCGAGTCATTCAGTTCCAGCGGTTGTGCGCGTTGTTCCAGGGCCAATTGCTGCAGCGCGGTTTTCGGGTCGGCGTGGCCTTGCCAGTCCAGCTCGCTCAGGGGCAACCCGACGTCGGTTTGCACCACCTGATAGGCATCGTCGAGGTCTTCCCATAGAAACGCGCTGCGCAACACGGCGTGGCGTTGCATCAATGCTTGCCAGGCAGCGCGAAACGCCGGCAATTGCACCGGGCCGTTCATCTCCAGGCTCAATTGCTGGTAGTACACCCGGGATTCTGGCTCGACCACGCTGTGAAACAGCAAACCGTGCTGGGTCGGCGATAGGGAGTAGATGTCTTCGATGTTGTTCATGGTTGTGCGATCCATTTCAAATGCTTGGAGAAAACGGCCAGCCACGGGCCGTTTTCAGGAATTCGGTTTGCTCTTGAGCTTGCCTAGCAACGCGTCCAGGGACTTCTGATTGAGCGCCTTGGCCAACGGGAAGTCAGACGGCATCAGTGCCCCGGCCTGCGGATCGAGGCAATGTTCCAGCAGCGCCTGCAGGTGCTTGAGCAGTTGCGCAGGCAGGTCGCGATCGGCGTCCGGGTTGACGCTGTGCCAATGCAGGTGCAGCACGCCGTCCTCCAGCCAGGCCACCACTTCACGGGCATGGCTGACGCGGTTACCCAAAGCCACCTCCGACGGCGCCGCCAGCGAGCTGGCACGCAACCAGCCCGGCGAGGTTTGCTCGTGGCCCAAATAGTTGAACAGCACATCACCGCTGGCCGCTGGCAACTCGCCGCGCAGGCGCAGCAAGCCGTGCCCGAGGCCCTGGCCGGGAACGCCGCGCAGGGCTTCCTTGGCCTGGCGCACCCAGTCGCCGGCGGCGCCACGGGCGTTGACGCGCAGCGGGAACAGGGTGGTGAACCAGCCCACGGTGCGGCTGGCATCCAGGCCCTCAAAACCGGCATCGCGGCCGTGGCGCTCGAGGTCGACGACGATGTCCTGGCGCTGTTCGGCTTGCGCCAGGGTGGCGACCAGGGCGGCGATCAACAGCTCTTCCGGTTGGGTCCGGTAGGCGGCGTGGGACTCGGTGAGCCATTGATGAGTCCGTGTGGCATCCCAACGGGCCGACAAGGTCTGGCGCTCGGCCACGGTGGCCTGGGGCCGAGGGTTGGTTGCGACCTGGCTGGCCCAGTAACGCTGCTCCGCGGCGACTTTGCCGGCATGCGCCTGCAGGTGCTCGGCCCATTGGCGATAGGACGTGGTTTTTGCCGGCAGGCTCGTCGGCGTGCCGTTTTCCAGCGCCGCATACAGCTGCTGGAAATCTTCCAGCAGTGGCGTCCAGGAGACGGCGTCGATCACTAGGTGATGCGCAACCAGATATAGGCGTTGCGGATTACCTTCGAGCAAGGCAGCGGCGAACAGTGGGCCATGTTGCAGGTTCAGGCTCTGCGCGACCTGTTGCAACTGGTCCACGTCCGTGACGAGCGTCAAGCGGGCAGACTCGACCGCTGCAATATGGGCTTGCCATTGACCGTCTACTTCGATGAAGCGCAGGCGCAAGGCATCGTGATGGGCGATCAATCGATCCAGGGTGGCCTGTACCACTACCGGCTGCAGCACGCGATCGCTGTCGGCCAGCACCGATTGGTTCCAGTAGGCGGGCTGCGGTTGCTGCTGATCGAAGAACCACTGGTGCAGCGGCATCAACGGCATCGCACCGCTGACTTCTCCTTGCTCGGCCACCGCCCGCAGCGGTGTGATCACCAGCGCCAGGCCCGCAGGTGTCTGGGCGCGGAACAGGTCTTTGGGCGTCAGGGCGTAACCCTGGTCGCGCAGGTGCGAAATCAGCTTCAAACCAAGGATCGAATCACCGCCCAAGGCGAAGAAACTGTCAGCCGTACCGACCACACGCCCAGCCGTGAGGCCGTCGCCGAGCACGTCGCTGAACAGCTGGCAGACCAGGCTTTCCAAGGCGTTACGCGGGGCGACGGATTCGTGTTGGGACTGCGGCAGTGGCAACGCGGCCAGGGCTTTGCGGTCGAGCTTGCCGTTGCTGGTCAGCGGCAGGCTCGGCACTTCGACCCACACCGCTGGCACCATATAGGCTGGCAATTCGGCGCTGAGCACAGCGGTCAGCTCCGACTGCGGCGCCTGGCTGCTGTAGAACGCCACCAGGCGGTTGTCGATAACCAGCGTGCAGGCGCCGGTTATGCCGGGCTGAGCCAGCAGTGCGGCGTCGATTTCGCCCAGTTCGATGCGCTGGCCGCGCAGCTTGACCTGGTGGTCGAGGCGGCCGAGGTAGTCGATATTGCCGTCGGCAAGGAAGCGGCAACGGTCGCCCGTGCGGTACAGGCGCTCACCGTTAACCGTCAGGAAGCGCTCGGCAGTCAGGTCTGCGCGTTTCAAATAACCGCGCGCCACGCCGACACCGCCGATGTACAGCTCGCCGATGCTGCCAATCGGCAACGGTTGTTGGGCTTCATCGAGTATATGCAGGCGCAGGTTGGCAATGGGTTTGCCAATTGGCACGAGCGTGTCGTTGGCCGAGCAACGCCACACCGACACGTCAATCGCCGCTTCGGTTGGGCCATACAGGTTGATTAGCGCGGCGGGGTGTTGGGACATGAACCGCTGCACCAGATCCACCGGCAAGGCTTCGCCGCTGGCAAACACTTGGCGCAGGCTGCGGCAGTGGGTCAGGCTCGGTTCTTCGACAAAGGCGCGCAGCATCGACGGCACGAAGTGCAGGGTGGTGACCTGCTCCTGCTGGATCAACTGGCTCAGGTACGCCGGGTCGCGATGGCCGTCCGGACGCGCAACCACGAGCGTCGCGCCGGTGATCAGCGGCCAGAAGAACTCCCACACCGACACGTCGAAGCTGTACGGGGTTTTTTGCAGCACACGGTCATTCGGGCCAATCGGGAACGCGTCCTGCATCCAGTGCAGACGGTTCATCAGCGCGCCGTGTTCGTTCATCACGCCTTTGGGCTGGCCGGTGGAACCGGAGGTGTAGAGCACGTAGGCGAGGTCGCTGGCTTCCACGCTCAGGGGCTCGCTGTTTTCAGCGGCAGGCAGTGTTTCCAAGGTCCAGGCGACATGGCCAGCGGGTAAATGTGGCAGCCACTGTGATTGAGTCAGCGTCACCTGGGCATCGGCGTCGGCAATCAGGAACGCCAGGCGCGCGGGCGGCAATTCCGGATCCAGCGGCAACCATGCGGCCCCAGCATGCACCACACCGAGCAAAGCCACGACCATGTCCACGGAGCGTTCCATGCACACCGGCACGATCGACTCGCGACCAATCCCGGCGGCGCGCAGCGCTCGGGCAACGGTTTGTGCGCGTTGGTCCAGTTCGGCGTAGCTCAGGCGTTGGCCTTCGAACACCAGCGCGGGCGCGTTCGGCGTCAACGCGGCTTGCTGGCTCAGGGCCGTGTGCAAGTTCGTCGGGCCCGAATATTCGCGCTCGGTGGCATTCCATCGAGCGAGTTGCGCCTGATCCTGCTGCTGCGGGAACAACGCCACCAGCGCACGCTCCGGCGTGGCGATGAGTGCATCCAGCAGCGCACACCATTGCGCGCTCCAGCGCTGCATCGTGGCGGCATCGAACAGTGCCGCCTGGTATTCCAGCGCCAGGGTCATGTCGCTGCCGTCGTCGTGGACTTCCCAACTTTGTTCGAACTTGGCGTCGATGGCGGGCAGAGTCTGTTCTGTGAGTTCAAGGCCCGGCCATTGGCGGCTGTCCATGCGGCCGTGGTTGAGGGAGAACAGCACCTGGAACAACGGCGTGCGGTTCAGGTCACGGCGCTGGGTCACGGCGCCGACCAAGGTGGCGAACGGCAGGTCGGCGTGGGCCTGGGCGGCGCGCAGGTCGGTCTCCAGCGCCGTCAGCAAGGCAGACGCTGGCGCCTGTTGATCGACCTCGCTGCGAATCACCAAGGTATTGACCAGGCAGGCCAGCAGCGCCTGGGTTTGCGGCTGGTCGCGCTGGTCGGCCGGGGTGCCCAGGCGAATATCGCGCTGGCCGCTGTAACGGGCGAGCAGGGCACTCAACGCGCTCGCCAGCACCACATACGGCGTGGTGCTCCGCAGGCGCGCAAAGTGGCGGATCGCGGCGGCGCGCTCGGGGCCCAGGTGGAGGATCAACTGCCCGGCGCGCCGATCCGCTTCGGCGGCGCGTGGTCTGTCCAGGGGCAGGTCGAGTACGTAATCGTCCGTGCCCAGATGATGTTTCCAGTAGTCCAAGCTGGCTTGGCGCCGGGCCTGGGTTTGTGGGTGTTGCTGCCACAGGGCGAAATCAACGTAGTCGAGGTCCAGTGGCGTCCAGTCCGGTGTCTGCCCGCTCAGCCCGGCACGGTAGGCCAGCGCCAGTTCGTCGATCAGCAGTTGCATGGCCCAGCCGTCTGTGGCGCTGTGGTGCAGGCACAGCAGCAGCAGGTTTTCGTCGCTGTCTTGGCGTTGCAGCAACTGTGCACGCCAAGGTGCAGCGGCGGCCAGGTCGAACGGGGCCATCAATTCGGCCTGGGCACGGCTGCACGCGTCATTCCAGGCGTTGGTGGCGACCGAGGTCACCCGCAGCGCAGGGCCTTGCGGATCAATGAGCAACTGCGCTTGGCCGGCGGTTTCTACGATGCGGCTGCGCAGCACCAAGTGCCGCTCGCTGACTTGGTCGAAGGCTTCGCGCAGGGCTGCCAGATCCAGCGTGCCCTTCAAGGTCAGCGCGAACGGCATGTGGTACTCGCGGGACTCCGGCACCAGGCGGCTGAGCATCCAGAAACGATGTTGCGCCAGACCCAGCGGCAACGTTGCCGGACGCGGTTGGGCCGTGATCACCTCAGCGGGCAAGGCGTCGCGCAAGTGGTCGGCCAACGCCGCCACTGTTGGCTGGGCAAACACCACCGCCAACGGCAAGGTGACGCCCAGGCGTTCACGCACCCGGGCCACCAGGCGCGTGGCGAGCAACGAATGGCCGCCGAGGTGGAAGAAGTGGTCGTCGATGCCTACCGAGGGGCATTCCAGCACTTCGCTGAACACGTCGCAGAGCAGGGTTTCGGTGGCGTTGCGCGGCGCCCGATGGGGTTGCTCGCGGGGCGTATCGGGCAAGGTGATCGCGGCCAAGGCCTTGCGGTCGAGCTTGCCGTTGCTGTTGAGCGGCAGGTGGTCAAGTTGCACCAGCAGGCTCGGCAGCATGTACGTGGGCAAGTGCTTGCCGAGGTCGTCGCGCAGGCTCGCTTCATCGGCGTTGCCGCTCCAGAAGGTCACCAGACGCTGGTCCAGCAGCAGGGTGGCCGCGTCGCGCACGCCGGGCTGAGCCAGCAGGGCGGCGTCGATCTCGCCCAGTTCGATGCGCTGGCCACGCAGCTTGACCTGATGGTCGAGGCGGCCGAGGTAATCGATATTGCCGTCGGCAAGGAAGCGGCAACGGTCGCCTGTGCGGTACAGGCGCTCACCGTTAACCATCAGGAAGCGCTCGGCGGTCAGGTCTGCACGTTTGAGGTAACCGCGTGCCACGCCGACACCGCCAATGTACAGCTCGCCGATGCTGCCAATCGGCAACGGTTGTTGGGCCTCATCGAGGATATGCAGGCGCAGGTTGGCGATGGGTTTGCCGATCGGCACGAGCGTGTCGTTGGCCGAGCAACGCCACACCGACACGTCAATCGCCGCTTCGGTTGGGCCATACAGGTTGACCAGCGCGGCGGGGTGTTGGGACATGAACCGCTGCACCAGATCCACCGGCAAGGCTTCGCCGCTGGCAAACACTTGGCGCAGGCTGCGGCAGTGGGTCAGGCTTGGTTCTTCGACAAAGGCGCGCAGCATCGACGGTACGAAGTGCAGGGTGGTGACCTGCTCCTGCTGGATCAACTGGCTCAGGTACGCCGGGTCGCGATGGCCGTCCGGACGCGCAACCACGAGCGTCGCGCCGGTGATCAGCGGCCAGAAGAACTCCCACACCGACACGTCGAAGCTGTACGGGGTTTTTTGCAGCACACGGTCATTCGGGCCAATCGGGAACGCCTCCTGCATCCAGTGCAGACGGTTCATCAGCGCGCCGTGTTCGTTCATCACGCCTTTGGGTTGGCCGGTGGAGCCGGAGGTGTAGAGCACGTAGGCGAGGTCGCTGGCTTCCACGCTCAGGGGCTCGCTGTTTTCAGCGGCAGGCAGTGTTTCCAAGGTCCAGGCGACATGGCCAGCGGGTAAATGTGGCAGCCACTGTGATTGAGTCAGCGTCACCTGGGCATCGGCGTCGGTAATCAGGAACGCCAGGCGCGCGAGCGGCAACTCCGGATCCAGCGGCAACCATGCGGCCCCGGCGTGCACCACGCCGAGCAAAGCCACGACCATGTCGACGGAGCGTTCCATGCACACCGGCACGATCGACTCGCGACCGATGCCCGCCGCGCGCAGGGCTCGGGCAACGGTTTGTGCGCGTTGGTCCAGTTCGGCGTAGCTCAGGCGTTGGCCTTCGAACACCAGCGCGGGCGCGTTGGGCGTCAACGCGGCTTGCTGGCTCAGGGCCGTGTGCAAGTTCGTCGGGCCGGAATATTTGCGCTCGGTAGCGTTCCACGCCCATTGCTGTTGACGCTCTGCGACGGTCAACGGCGACCAGTCACTCAAACGCGTCTGTTGTGCTTGCAGCATGCTTTCGAGCAGGGCTTGCCATTGCGCCAGCCAGCGCTCGGCGGTGGCCTGGGTGAACAATGCGCTACGGTATTCGAGCAGTACCGACAGGACCTCGCCGTCATGCACTTCCCAGTTCAGGTCGAACTTGGTGGCGTCGGCCGTCACTGCGCGTTCGCTCACTTGCAGCTGCGGCCACTGGCTGGCAGTGGTGTTGGCGTTCTGCATCACGAACAACACTTGGAACAATGGCGTCTGGCCGAGACTGCGTTCTGGCGCCAGGTGTTCGACCACTTGATCAAACGGCACGTCCTGATGCTGTTGTGCATCCAGTACGGTGTCTCGTACCTGCTCGAGCAAACCGGAAAAATCCAGGCTCGGCGCCAGGTCGGTGCGCATCACCAGGGTGTTGACGAAGCAGCCGATCAGCGGTTGCAACTCGGCCAGTGGGCGCTGGGCTACCGGGCTGCCGAAACGTACGTCGCGCTGGTTTGCGTAGCGCCCCAGCAGCAGTTGCGCGGCGCTGAGCAGCAGCATGTACAGCGTGGCCCCGCGTTGATGTGCGAACTGGCGCAGACGGCCGCTCAGTTCCGCAGGCAGTTGCAAGTGGACGGAGCCGGCACGCGGGTCAAGCACAGGCGGGCGTGGCTGATCGGTGGGCAGTTCCAACTGGTAACTGCCGTCTTCCAGCTGGGTACGCCAGTAGTTCAATTGGCTGTCGAACAGCGCCTGCTGGGCCGGCTCGCGCTGCCAGAGCGCGTAATCCGGGTATTGCAACGCCAGCCCCGGCAGGTTGGCGACGTGGCCCTGGCATTCGGCGCTGTAGCACTGGGCGAGTTCGTCGAGCAGGTTATGGGTGGAAGCGTCGTCCGTCGCGCAATGGTGCAACGTCAGCACCAGCAACGCCTGGTGGTTGCGCGAAAGCAAGGTGGCGCGAATCGGCACCTCGTTGGCCAGGTCAAAGCGCTGCGCGGTGGCGGCCTGGATCGCCGCGTCGGTCAGCTGTTGCCAGCGTTCATCGCTGACGGTATCCCACCGCGCCAGGCCGAGCGTCAGCTCAACCTGCGGCTCAATCACCAACGCCAACTCACCTTCATCCTCACGCACGATGCGACTGCGCAGGATTTCATGGCGCTGGATCACCGTGTTCAAAGCCGATTGCAGCGCTTGCACATTCAACTCGCCGTCGAATTGCACGGCGCTGACCACGTTGTATTCGCTGGCGCCGCTCAGCTGTTCGAGGAACCACAGGCGCTGCTGTTCGAACGACAACGGCAAGTGCGCCGGGCGGGCCGCGGGTACAAAGGTCGCGGCAGGTGTTTGCAGCGGTTGCCCCAACAGCGCAGCCAAGGCCTGCAACGTCGGGTGTTCAAACACCGCGCGCAGCGGCGGGACCGTGGCGAATTGCTGACGCAGTCGGGCAAACAGCACTGCCGCCAGCAACGAATGGCCGCCCAGGTAAAAGAACTGGCTGTCACGCCCAATGGCGCCCAAGGGTACGTTCAGCAGCTCGGCCCACAAGGCCGCCAGCTGGCGCTCGGCGTCGGTGCGCGGCGGATCTTCGGCGTCCGGTTCGGCCTGGATATCCGGCGCGGGCAGGGCCTTGCGATTGAGTTTGCCGTTGTCGGTGAGCGGCAGTTCGTCCAGCACCACAAAGGCCGACGGCACCATGTAGTCGGGCAGCGCAGCGCCCAGGCTGTTGCGCCAGGCATTCACCTCGCAAGGTTGATCGCAAGTGACGTACGCCACCAGGCGCTTGTCGCCTGGCACGTCTTCACGGGCCAGTACCACGGCCTGGCGCACGCCAGGTTGTGCGCCGATCAAGGCTTCGATCTCGCCCAGCTCAACGCGGAAACCACGGATCTTTACTTGGTGATCCATGCGCCCGAGGTATTCCAGCTGGCCGTCGGGCAGCCAGCGCACCAAGTCTCCGGACTTGTACATCCGCGCCTGCGGCAGCGGCGAGAACGGGTCGTTGATAAACACCTTGGCGGTTTGTTCGGCGCGGTTGAGGTAACCCAGGGTCACCCCGGCGCCGCCGATATGCAGCTCGCCGGGCACACCGACAGGCATCGGATTCAAGAACGCGTCCAGCACATAGGTGCGTACGTTGGCGATGGGCCGACCAATGATCGGGCGTTGCGGGAAGTCGTCCACCGCACACCCGGTGGCATCCACGGTGCACTCGGTCGGGCCGTAGGTATTGAAAAAGCGGCTGCCGCTGATCGACGGCAGGCGTTGCCAGAGCTGTGCGTCTACCGCGTCGCCGCCGAACAGCACGAAGCGCGGCAGGTAGGTTTCACCGCGGCGCACGCCGTCGGTTTCGAGCAGGCTCTTGAGTTGCGCCGGGGTGCATTCGAATGCTTCCAGGCGAGTTTCCTGGAAGAACTGCGCCAGGGCGGCAGGGTCGTAGCGCACGTCTTCCGGGGTCAGGTACAGGCTGTGGCCGTCGAGCAGCAGAATCAATTCCGCCACCGAGCTATCAAAGGCGAAGGAATAGTTGAAGCTGGTGCGCATCGGCTGGTCGGTGTAGCGGCGATACAGGCCATGGATCCGCGCCCAGGCCAAGTTGACCACCGATTTTTGGGTGACCAGGGTGCCTTTGGGCTTACCGGTGGAACCCGAGGTGTACATGATGTAGGCCAGGTCATCCGGGCCTGCCAGCGGTGCAGGGTTGCTCTCGGGCTGCGAGGCGAACAGCGCGGCATCGGCGTCCAGGCGCAGGCGTGGCAAGTCGCTGCCCAACTGTTCGAGCAGGCCTTGCTGGCCGAGGAACAGCGCCGGTTGCGCATCGTCGAGCATGTAGGCCAGGCGATCAACCGGGTAGCTCGGGTCCAGCGGCACATAGGCGCCACCGGCCTTGAGAATGCCGAGCAGGCCGACCAACAACTCCAGCGAGCGCTCCACGCACAACGCCACCGGGCGATTGGCGACCACTCCTTGTCCGCGCAGGTAGTGTGCGACTCGGTTGGCGCGGCGGTTCAACTCGGCGTAGCTCAGGCATTGGCCTTCAAAACACAACGCATCGCGCTGCGGCGTGCGTTCGGCTTGTTGCTCAAACAACTGGGCGAACGTCAGGTGCTGCGGCACGTCCATCTCGGTGCGGTTCCACTCGACCACGGTGCGCTGCCATTCGGCCGGCATCAGCAGCGGCAGGGCCGCCACCGGGCGTTGTGGTTCGGCGAGCATCTGTTCCAGCAGGTGTTCCAGGCGAGCGAGTGTCTGGCGCGCGCTGTCCTGGGTGAACAGGTCCAGGGCAAACATCAGCTCCAGCTGAATCGGTGCGTTGGCCGGGCACAGTACGTGCAGGTCCAGGTCGCACTCGGAGTGTTTGAGCGGCGTATCCAGGGCTTCGAAGGCCAGCCCCGGGAACTGCAGGCGCGACTCCATGGCCAGTTGCTGCGCGACCATCACTTGATACAGCGGCGCATGACTGAGGCTGCGCGGCAGTTGCAGGCTGTCGACCAGTTGTTCGAACGGCAGGTCCTGATGTTGCAGGCCTTCGCGCAGTCGGGAGGCGACCTGAGCGACCACGGCGCTGAAATCGGCCTGTGCGGTGAAGTCCGCGCGGATCGCCAGGTTGTTCAGCAAAATTCCCAACAGACCTTCGGTACCGGGTTGTTCGCGGTGGGTGACCGGTGTGCCGATCAACACGGTGGCGTCGCCGCTCAAACGGTGCATCAGCACCGCAAAACCTGCGAACAGCACGCTGAACGGCGTGGTGCCCAAGCGGCTGGCGAGGGTTTGCACGCGGCCACTCAAGTCGGCACTCAGTTCGCGTTGCACCAGGCCGGCGCGATAGCTCTGCACTGACGGCCGAGGATGGTCGGTGGGCAGGGCCAGCAGCGGGCTGGCGTCACTGTCGCGACGCTCAAGAGTGTGGGTCCAGTAATCGAGTTGGCGCTTGAGTTCAGCACCTTGCAGATGCTCCCGTTGCCACAGGGCAAAATCCGCGTATTGCAGCGGCAAGACCGGCAATTGCGCGGCTGCACCATTGCAGCGGGCTTGATACCCCAAGGCCAGTTCGCGCAGGGCGATGGTGGCCGACCAAGCGTCGGAGACCAGGTGATGCAGCGCGATGCCCAGCACATGTTCGTCCGGCGCGACCTTCAACAGGCGGGCGCGCAACAGCGGCGGTGCGGTCAGGTCGAAGGGCTGTTCAAAGGTAGCTTGCAGTGCGTTGAACTGCGCGCCCTCACGGGCTGTTGCGCCTAAGCCGGAAAAGTCTTCAAACGGGAGCGCAAAGTCCAGGGCTTCGCTGATGTGCTGGCTCGGTACGCCATCCACGCTGCGGATGCCGGTGCGCAGGATTTCATGGCGCACCAGCAAGTCATTCAGGCTGGCGTGCAGTGCTGCAACGTCGAGTTGACCCTTGAGGTGCAGGGCAAACGGGATATTGAACAGCGTGGTGCCGGGCGTCAGTTGCTCGATAAACCACAGGCGTTGTTGCGAGAACGACAGCGGCAACAACGCCGGGCGTGCCTTGGCATGCGGTGTGTCGAGGACGGCGGTCTGCGGTGCAGCGGCTCTTGCCTCACGCTCAGCGATGGCCACGGCCAGCAGCGCGACGGTCGGCTGTTCGAACAGTACACGCAGCGGCAGGTCAAGTTTGAACTGGCTGCGCAAGCGCGCGACGATCTGGGTCGCCAGCAACGAGTGGCCACCAAGGGTGAAGAAGTTGTCTTCCACGCCGACGCTGTCGCGGCCGAGCACCTCGGCCCAAGTCCGGGCGATGGCGGCTTCGCGCTCGTTACGTGGCGCGAGACTTTCACGGGTGCCAGCCTGCCAGTTCAATTGCAGCGCGGCCAAGGCTTTGCGGTCGACCTTGCCGTTGTTGTTCAACGGCAAGCGTTCCATGCATTCGAACGCTGCCGGTACCATGTACGGCGGCAGTTGGGCGCGCAGGTGTTCGCTCAGGCCGGTGCTGCCCAGTGTGTCGTCATGGGCCGACCAGTAGGCCACCAGCCAGGCTTCGCCTACGTTGTTCTCGCGCAGCAATACCGCGGCTTCACGCACGTTGGGGTGTTGGGCCAGGCGGTGTTCAATTTCGGTCAGTTCGATGCGATGGCCGCGCAGTTTCACTTGTTGGTCGCGACGGCCGAGGTACTCGATCACACCGTCGGCACGCCAGCGGCCGAGGTCGCCGGTGCGGTACAGGCGACCCTCGATTTGTGGGTGTTGGATGAACGCTTCGGCGGTGCGCTGCGGATCATGCAGGTAACCCCGGCCGACACCCACGCCGCCGACGCAGATCTCCCCGACCACGCCAATCGGCACCGGGCGCAAGGCCTCATCCATCACGTACAGGCGGTTGTTGGCCGTGGGTTGGCCGATGGGCATGTGGCTGACGTTGGCGTGCGGAGCTTCGGTAATCGGCTGGAATGCCACGTCGTCGGCGCACTCGGCCGGGCCGTAGGCGTTCATCAGCGCGATGTCCGGGAAGCGCGCGAACCAGTCGCGCGCCACGGTCGGCGGCAGCGCTTCCCCCGTGGGCAGCACCCAGCGCAGGTCGGGTAACTGCAAGTCGCACGGGCTTAGCGCGAGCAGGGTGCGCATCAGGCTTGGGACGATTTCCAGCACGTTGAGCCGTTCGCTGGCGAGCACTTGCAGCAGGCGTTGCGGGTCGTGGGCCACTTCATCCGGCAAGATATGCACGGTGGCGCCCAGGACCGGTGCGGCGAGGAATTGCCACACGGAAATATCGAAGGCCACCGAAGCCGTCTGTGGAATGCGGTCGTTGGCGCTGAGCCCCAGGGCCGGGACTTTACCGAAGATGTTATTGAGCATGCCGCGTTGCTCGATCATCACGCCCTTGGGCATACCGGTCGAGCCCGAGGTAAACAGCACGTAGGCCAGGCTGGCCGGGCCGCCGGCCAGCGCCAGTGGTGTGTCGTTGGGTGAGTTCCAGGCAGCCTCGGCGAACAGTGCCGTGGGCGCGTGGTCGAGGCCGCTGAGCAGTTGATCGAGCAGGCCACTGCAACCTTCACTCGCCACCAGCAGCGGGGCGCGGGAGAGGTTGAGGATCTCGCGCAGGCGCTCCGGCGGGTGATTGACCTCCAGCGGCAGCATCGCGGCGCCGGCCTTGAACACGGCGAGCATGCTTGTCAACAACGCCAGGCCTCGGGGGGCGACCAGCGCGACCAACTGATCCTCTGCGGCACCGGCTGCAATCAGCGCATGGGCCAGGCGCGTGGAGCGCTGATCCAGCTCTGCATAGGTCAGGGATTCACCGGCGCAGATCGCGGCGATCTGATCGCCACGCTTGGCAACCTGGGCGGCAAACAGTTCGGCGTAGCTTTTATCCAACGGAAAATCGTGGGGGTTGAGTGCCCACTCGCCGAGCAATTGCTGGCGCTCGTCTGCGGCCAGCAGCTCGAAGCTGCCCAACGGCGCTTCAGGCGCGGCCAGCATGCCGCGCACCAGGCTGGCCAGGTGGCCGAGCAGGCGCTGCACCGTTTCCGCTTCAAACCGTTCGCGGTCGTAGGACACGCGAATGCCCAGTTGCTCGCCGGGCAGAATCACTACGGTCAAGCCGTAGTGGGTGTGCACGCTGTGGTCCATGCCGTCGAGGCTGAACTCAAAACCGCCGTCCAGAATCTGTTCATCGATCGGCGCGTTTTCAAACACCAGGATGCTGTCAAACAAGGTTTCGCCACGGGGGAAGTCGCTCCAACCCTGAATGTCGGTCAGCGGCGTGTGCTCGTAGTCGCGCATCTCGACGTTCAGTCCCTGCAACGCGCTGAGCCAGTCGCCCAGCGTCGCCTGCGGATCGACGCTGACCCGCAGTGGCAGGGTGTTGATGAACAGGCCAATCATCTCGGCGACGCCGGTCAACTCAGCGGGACGCCCCGCCACGGTAACGCCGAAGACCACGTCACGCTGACCGCTGTAGCGTGACAACAGCAATGACCAGACACCCTGGAAAAACGTATTGGGGGTGATCCGGCGGTGACGGCAGAAGGTCGCCAGGGCCTGGGTTTCGTCCTCGCTCAGATGGATCAACTGGTCGGCCACCAGCACCGCGTCGGTGTAGCGGTCGCGGCTCACGCCGTTGTCCACGGTCAGCGGCGTTGGTGCGTTGAGCCCGCGCAACTGACCGCGCCAGAACTGCTCGGCTTTGCCTGCGTCCTGGCGTTGCAGCCATTGAATGTAGTCACGAAACGGGCGTGGGCTTTTGATCTGTGGCGTACGGTCGTTGCACAGCGCCTCGTAGACCTTGAGAAAGTCCACGGTCACCAGGGAAATGCACCAGGCATCCATCAAGATATGGTGAAAGCTGCGAATGAACTCATAGGACTCATCCGCCAGGCGCACCAGGCGGAAGCGAATCAGCGGTGGCTTGGACAGGTTGAAGCCGATTTTCTGCTCATCTTCGAGCACACCGCGAATCCGCGCTTCCTGCTCATGGGGCGCCAGGCCGCGCAAATCGAGGGTGTCCAGCGGCACCTTGACCTCGCGGTGAATCACCTGCACCGGTTGCTTCTGGGTTTTCCACTGGAAGCTGGCACGTAGCGAGGGGTGCAATGCCACGACTTGACGCCAGGACTCAAGGAATGCGCCTTCATCAATGGCCCCACCGATGCGGTAGCGATCCTGCATCAAATAAACGCCGGAGTCTTCATGCAGCAGGGAGTGGAACAACATCCCCTGTTGCAGCGGTGACAGCGGGTAGACATCTTCGATCGGATTGCTGGTGGTCTTGTCGGTGGTCATTCAAAACGTCCTGCAGAAAAAGGGGCAACGGCGATACGCGCGGCGGTTACAGGTCGGCGTCGTTGAGCTCGGCCATCAACGCGTTAAGCTCGTCTTGCGACATGCCGGAGGCACTGAACTCGGCACTTTCGGGTTCGACGTGACGGGCCTCCAGCGGCTGCGCGACGTCGGCCATGGCCGCGATGGTCTGATGTTCGAATACATGCTTGGCCGACAGGGCAACACCTTGTTCGTGGGCCTGGGCCACCACTTGCAGGCTAAGGATTGAGTCGCCGCCCATGGCAAAGAAACTCTCGGTGACACTGACGTTGTCGAGCTTCAAGACCTTGGCGACGATGGCGTGTAGCGTGGTTTCCATTGGCGTACGCGGGGCGACATAGGCGCTGTGGTCGAACTGGTCCGGGTCGGGCAGCTGGCGGGCATCGAGTTTGCCGTTGGGGGTACGGGGGAAGGCTGATAATGTCAGCACCCGCGTTGGCACCATGTACGCCGGCAGTCGCTCGCCGAGGTAGCGCTTGAGTGCTTCCGAATCCGGCGCGTAGCCATGGGCGGCGAGGACGTAGGCGACCAGGCGCTTGCCCGCGGGCTGGTCCTGCACGATCACAGCGGCTTCGCGCACGTCACTATGGCTGCACAATTGACGCTCGATCTCGCCGAGTTCAATGCGATAGCCGCGCAACTTGACCTGGTGGTCCTTGCGCCCCAGGAACGCCAGGCGCCCGTCGGCGAGCCAGCACGCCAGGTCACCTGTGCGGTAGGCGCGGGTACCGTCGGCCAGGGTGACAAAAGCCTTGGCGGTTTCCTCAGGCTTATTGCGATAACCGCGGGCCAGGGTCGGGCCAGCGAGCACGATTTCACCCGGTTCACCGATGGCGCTGACGATGTCGTGTTCATTCAAGACGCGCAGGTCCATGCCGGCAATCGGGCGGCCGATGGTTAATGCGCGGTCGGGGCTGAGCACATCGTAAGTCGCCCACACGGTCGCCTCAGTGGGACCGTATTCGTTGACCAGCAGCGCGTGGGGCAGGGTGTTGCTGTGCTGGGCGATCAGGTGTGGCGGGCAGGCTTCACCGGCGACGATCCAGCATTGCAGGCTGGCAACGCTGCTAAGTTGATCCAGCAGCGCTTGATACAACGAGGGCAACGACAGGCCGTGGCTGACGCGGTGCTGGGCGATCAAGTGCGCCAGGCGAGGCATGTCCAGTTCTTCGCCGGGTGCCGGCAATACCAGGCGGCCACCTTGGGCGAGGGTCCAGAAGATACCGGCCACGGAGCTGTCGAAGGCAAACGAGGACAGCAACAGGTATGCGCTCATGGGCGCCTCATACGCCGCCATGCGTACCTGGGTGGAATAGCTCAAGGCCGCGTGAGTGATTTCGACGGCTTTCGGTGCGCCGGTGGAGCCGGAGGTGTAGATCAGGTACGCGAGGCTGTCGGCGCGGGGTAGCGGCAATGGCGGCAGGGTGTTGGAGGCGTGCAGGTCGTCCAGCACAAAGCTTTGCAGGCCGAATGGGACGCTGTCGGCCAACTCCGGGCTGACGACGATGTGCGCGATGGCACTGTCGGCGAGCATGTAGGCGCGGCGGTCCAGCGGGTAGCTCGGATCGATCGGCACATAAGCGCCACCGGCCTTCAACACGGCAAGCATGGCGACAATCGCGGCGTTGCTGCGTGGGAACAGAATACCGACCGGCACACCGGCACCGATGCCGGCAGCGACCAGTTGGTGTGCCAAGTGTGCAGAGCTTGCTTCCAGTTGCGCGTAGCTCAACTCGCCGTGCTGGTCGCTGAGGGCGATGGCTGTTGGCTGTTGCTGCACTTGGCGAGCAATCAGTTCTACCAGGGTCACCGCTTCAATCACCGGCGATTGCGCCTGGCTGGCGATGATGTGCGCTTGCTGCGGCCCGCTCATGGACAGGTGCGCCCAGGGTTGTTGCGGTGCGGCCAGAGCCGATTGCAGTAACTGCGCCCATTGCTCGGCCATACAAGCGGCAACCTCGTGGCTTAGCAGGTTGCGATCGTAGATGAGCTGTGCGTCGAGCTGGTCGGCGCCTTGGTGGACTTGCAGGCACGCCTTGGCCGGGTTCATCACCGCGCTGGCGTCGCGTTGGCGCGCATCACTGGCTCGCCAGGCGTAGGCATAACCGCCCTTCAACTCGTGGGTGTAATAGTCCTGCCAGCCTGCGGCATGCTCGATCACGGCGTTGATCTGGCGGCTTTGTTCCAGCAAGGTCGCCTGGGCTTGCAGATCGATGCGCACGGGCAGGGTTTGCTCGAACAGGCCCAAGGCGCTGTCGAGTTCCGGGCCGCGACTGGCATGGATCAGGGTGATCGGCACCTGCTGTTGGCCAGACAGACGACCGAGCAGCACGGCCCAGGCCGCCAGCATCAGCTCGCAAGTCAATGCCGGGTGGACGGGCAGGTTGATGTCGATACGTTCCGGGCTGAAGCCACCGGAACGGGGTGTTTCCAGCGACAGCTGCAAGCTGGGCTGTTCGCTGTCAGCCGAAGGCTTCCAGAACAGCGCGCCGGGGTGCTCGGGCTCGTCTTCGGCAAGGCTCCAGCGCCACTCGGCGTAATCGGCGTATTGCAGGGTTTCGGACAGGTCCGGCGGGGTGTCTTGCAGCAGGGCAATTGCCAGCAGTTTCAGGCTGGTGAGGTCAAGATGACTGCTCGCTGCGGCCAGGTGCAGTACGTGCCCCTCGGTCAACTGCACCAGCGTTACGGTCAGTGGCGCAACCCAGTCAAGGGTGGTCAGGGCAACGCGCTGGTCTGCCGGGCTGAGGTGGCGCAGGTCCTTGGTCGCGACGGTCAGCGCGGCCTCGTCATGAATCACTTGCACCGGGTGGCGCAGGCCGGGCACCGGTGTCAGTTGTGTACGCAGGATCTCGCTGCCGCTGGCCATTGCTTGCAGGCGCTGGGTGAGGGTGTCGGCGTCTACCGCCTGGTCGATCGTCCATTGCAGTTGGCAACTGAACGTGTGTTCGGGTGCGTCGTTGAGGTGCGGGTAGAGCGACGCCTGTTGCGGTGAGATTCGAAAGCCTTGAAGTCCGTTCATGTTCAACTCAACTGCAAAAAAGGGGTGGATAGCGGTCAGACAGCCACGTCGCTGGACAGCAAGGCCTCGGCCATGCCGGTCATGATTGCGCGGTTGCCGGTAAAGGGTTCACGACCGTGCACCGCGAGCATGTTGTCGATAAACAGCACGTCGCCTTGTTGCCAGGAGAAACGCACCAGTGAATCCAGGTAGGCGGCGCGCAGCGACTCCAGCACCTCTGGCTCGATCGGTGCGCCGTCGCCATAGAAGGTGTTGGTCGGCAGGTCGAGGTCGTTGAAGTTGCTTTGCAGCGAATCGCGCAGGGCCGGCGGCAGGGTGCTGATGTGAAAAAAGGTCGCGTGGTTGAACCAGACCTCTTCGCCGGTACGCGGGTGACGCACCACCGCCGGGCCGCGTTGGCGGGTGCGCAGGCGGTTGTTTTCTTTCCATTCCACTTCGATGCCGACGCTGGCGCAGTAGGCTTCGACTTCGCTGCGGTCGGCGGACTGGAACACGCTTTGCCACGGCAGGCCGAAACCGTCGCCGTAATTGCGCACGTAGAGCACGCCTTTTTCACGAAAGCGCGCTTCGATGTCGGCGCTGATCCTGGCCTTGACCGCGCGGGTTGAGCCGATCGGCGTTTCACCACCGGTCTCGGACGGCAGTTGGCAATAAAAGAACAGCCGCAGCGGGAAACGCGGCGAATAGGAATGTTCGTTATGCGGGAAAATCATCTGGTCGGCCGGGTAGTCGGTCGAGGTATAGATATTGCCGCCGACCCGCGTACGCGGTGAGGCGCGGAACATGTATTCCAGCGCGCCGGGCGACAGCGCAGCGATGACCTGATCGAAGTGTTCCACCGATGCGACGTCGAAACCGCGGAACAGCAGGGCGCCGTATTGCAGCAGTTTCTGTTCCAGGGCTTCGCGTTCGCCGGTGGCCCAGGCCACCAGGTCGACACCGTTGACTGCCGGCTCGATGACCAGCGGCAAGGCGTGATCGGGGCTGAGCAGGCGCTCGCTGACCAGTTGCTGGGGAGCGACGTTCATGGCTTTGCGGCGCACACCCCCCAGTGTGCGTGCGGCTGGGGGCACGATAGGCATACAAGCATCCACCTTGATCAAAGGGTCAGTGAGCGACGTTTGGTTTGCAGCAACTGGCTGCGACCGGCGAGGGCTTGGGATTGCTGGCGTTCATTGCGCAAAGCCTGATCCCAGGTGTCGATGCGTTGGGCCAATGCAGTCAGCGGCTCATCCAGCAGGTCGCGAGCTTCGTCGAGCAGGCGCGTCCACAAGTGTTGCAGGCGTTCGGCGCGTGCCTGATCGAAGTATTCCCCGCGGTATTTGAGCGTGGCGTCGATGCCGTGGCTGGCATGCACCAAGTCGAGCACCAAATGGAAGTCTCCCGGCGCCTGCGCGACGTCCACAGCCGTCAGCTGCGCCCCGGCAAGAGTGGTTGGCTCGACTCGCGAAGGTTGATAGTTGAGCTTGACCTGGAACAGCGGTGAATGGCCGGGGCGGCGTGTTGGCGCCAGCGCCGCGACGACCAGATCGAACGGCAGGTCTTGGTGGGCATACGCCAGGCGGGTCTGATCACGCACGTGCGCGAAAAAATCGGCCAGCGTGCCGTCCTCGCCGACCTCGCAGCGCAGGGTCAACTGGTTGACGAAGAAACCGATCATCTCGTTGTGCGCGGCCAGCGGGCGGCCGCTCACATCCGTACCCAGCAGGAAACGTTGCTGGCCGCTCAATTGCTTGAGCACCAGTTGATAGCTCGCCAATAGCAGCATGAACAGCGTCATGCCCTGTTCACGGGCGACACCGGCCAGGGTGTCGCATGTGGCTTGGGGCAGGCTGAAATTCACGCTGTGTTCGGTGTGTGTGGTGCCGCTGCCGCCCAGCTCCAGGGTTTGCGGCATATCGGCCAGGTGTTCGCGCCAGAAGTCCTGGTGGGTAGCGATGCGTTGAGCTGTCCAGTGCGCGGCTTCCCAGCGGGCGAATTCGAGGTACTGCTGCGGTGCGTCATCGGTGGCCTGAGTCGACAATTCAGCCAGTAGCAGTTGCGCGGAACGGCCATCGAAGGCGATGTGGTGCAGGGTCAGCAGCAGATCGTGCTGGTGATCGTGGCTGATCAGGTGGGCGCGCAGCAGTGGGCCTTGCTTGAGGTCGATCGGGGTCGCGTGCTCCTGGGCCAGGCAGTCCGCTAGATGATCGTGGAGGATCAACGGCACGTTGCTGGCCGCCAGCACCTGTTGCTGCGGGCCATCAACGCTATCGTGGTAGATCGTGCGCAGCACGCTGTGGCGCTCGACCAGGGCACTGAGCCGTTGCGACAACAGCGCCTTATCCAATGGGCCGTGCAGCTTCAGTTGCAATACCAGGTTGTGGTGGGTGTCCTGCGGGTTCAATTGATGCAGGAACCACAGGCGGCGCTGGGCGAAGGATTGGCGGCTATGGTGAGTAGTCGCGTCTGATTCGGGGCTGGCAATGGGCATTGGCGTGCCGAGGTACACCCGCAGCGCCTGCGCCCATTCGGCCAGGCTTTGTTCGCCGAACAGGCTCTGGGTGTCGAGGTTCCAACCCAGGTCGCGGTAAAGGCGGGCGGCAAAATCGGCGATGCCGATGGAGTCCAGCCCCAATCCGATCAGGCTGAGTTCAACGTCGACCGTGAGGTACGGATTGACCTCGTGCAAGACCTGCTCCAACCACTGACGGCAGGCAGACAGGCTCGGTTGCTCACGCAATTGCTCGGCCTCGATCCGTTCCACCGGCGCGCTTGCTTGCCCGCCGCTCTGGGCGATGATGCTCAAGGTGCCGGCCGCCAGTTGGCTACGTGCGCCTTGACGGGCGATCTTGCCGCTGGTGGTCATCGGAATGGTGCCGGCTTGCACCAGCACAATCTGGTCGATACCGCAGTCGGCCGCTTCACGCACGGCGGTTTGCATCGACGCGAACAGCGCCGGGTGATGCGCCGGGTCAACGAACTTGCGCTGCGGTTCGGCAACGATCACTAGTTTCTCGCGGCCCAGCAGCGGGTCCATCTGCGAGAAGGCGGCGATGCGCCCGGTGCGGATGCCCGGCTCGCTGTCAGTGATCGCAAACTCGATATCGTGGGGGTAAAGGTTGCGACCGTTGAGTATCAGCAGGTCTTTGAGGCGCCCGCAGATGACGATCTGACCTTCATGCATGAAACCCAGGTCACCGGAGCGCAGGTAATGGCCGGGTTCACCGACTATTTGCGCCTCAAACGCGTAGCGGCTGGCTTCGGGGTTTTTCCAGTAGGCCTCGGCGTTGCTCGGGCCTTGCAGCCAGACTTCACCGATGCGGTCCGCGGCGCAGCGTTCGTGGGTGTTCGGGTCCGCGATGGCGACAGCGTGAAGCGCTTGCGGGTAGCCACAGGCGACAAATTCAACCGCAGCAGCGTCGCCGGACGCCAGGGTGACCTGGCCGGTTTCCAGTACGCTTTTGTCCAGGCGCAACACCACCGGCAGCTTGTTCGCAGGTGTTGCGCTGACGCACAACGTGGCTTCGGCCTGGCCGTAACCGGGGCTGATGGCCAAGGGGTTGAGACCGCACGCGGCAAAGCGTTGGGTGAAGGCGTCGAGCGTGCCGGGGTGGATCGGTTCGGCGCCGTTGATTGCATGCTGCCAGGCGCTCAAATCGAGCTGGGCGATAAGATTGTCGCTGACGACGCGGTGACACAGGGCATAGGCAAAGTTCGGCGCGAAACTCGCGGTCGCGCGGTAGCGGCTCAAGGCCTGCAGCCAGGTGGACGGTGCATTCACGAAGGTTTGCGAGGCCATCAGGTAGCACGGCATGCCGCTGTAGAGCGGGGCGAGTACGCCGCCGATCAGGCCCATGTCGTGGTACAGCGGCAGCCAGTTGACCATGGCGCCGTGCTCATCGAAACCGTAGGCCTGGCGCATCAATTCGACGTTGGCGATCAGGTTGCGCTGGCGCACTTCGACGCCTTTGGGCGTGCCGGTCGAGCCCGAGGTGTATTGCAGGAACGCGACGGTAGCGCCATTGACCGACGGCCGTTGCCACTGGCTGGGCGCCGGTGTGCCGAGGTCTTTGACGGTCAACACCTCGACGCGGTTTTCCACCAGTTCGCGCAGACTGTCGCAATGTTCCAGCGGCGTGAGGATCAGCGCTGGCTGCGCGTCGATCACCACATTGCGCACACGGTCCAGATGCCGCGGTTTACGCGACGGCGGCGGGAACAACGGCACGGCGATCAGCCCGGCATATAAGCAAGCGCAGAACGCTCGGGCGTAGTCGAGGCTGCTGGGCAGCATCAACAGCACGCGGTCGCCTGGGCTGCAACGCGCCTGCAAGGCGGCGGCCAGGGATTGCGACTGCTCGTGCAATTGGGCAAACGTCAGGGTTTCGCCGATCTCGACGCCGTCGGGCAGGAAGTGCAAGGCAGCACGCTGTGGGAAGTGCAGGGCGTTAGCCTCCAGCACTTCGATCCAGTGATTGAATGCAAACATGGTGGGATTTACGCCATGGCCACGATGACTTTACGGTCACCGGTATAAGGATTGCGCCCGTGGGCGACCAGTCGGTTGTCGAGCATCAGGATGTCGCCGGGCTCCCAGGGGAAGCTGACGGCGGTCTGGTCATAGACCGCACGCACCGTATCGAGCATCGCATCGGGGATCGCCGAGCCGTCACCGAAATACACATGGCGCGGCAGGTTCTCTTCACCGACGGCCGCCAGCAGGCTGGCACGCACACCGGGTTCAATGGCCGAGACGTGGAACAGGTGCGCCTGATTGAACCAGACCCACTCACCGGTCTCGGGGTGCTGCAACACGGCGGCGCAGCGCTGGCGGGTGCGCAGGTCGCCGTCAGCTTTCCATTCCCACTCGATGTTGTTGTCCTGGCAGTAGCGCTCGACCTGGGCGCGGTCTTCGGTGTTGAACACCTTTTGCCAGGGCAGATCGAGGGCGCCGCTGTAATTGCGCACATAGAGCAGCTCACGGCTGGCGAACGCTTCGCGAATCTCGGCCGGCATGCGCTGGTAGGTCAGGCGGCTATCGCAAATCGGCGTTTCGCCGCCGGTTTCACTGGCCTTGATGCAGTGGAACCAGATGCGCGCAGGCCAGGGCCGGGTATAGGCCTGTTCGTTGTGCAGGGGGATGAATTGGTGAGCCGGGTATTCCGTCGAACTGTAGACCCCGGCGAACACTTTGCTGCGCGGGGTGGAGCCGAATTCGTAGCTGGCCAATGGCGCGCCGAAGCTGGCGGCGAAACGCTTGAAGTCGATGGGCGTGGCGACATTGAAGCCGCGAAACAGCACACCGCCCGCCGTACGCAAGCTGTCGTCGAGGCTGTCGCGGATCGACTGTTCGAGCGCATGGATCGACTGGCCCGGGCTGGCTTGCACGCGCCTTGGCAGAACGGCTGCGCCAGGGGCTTGATCCATGATTGAAACAGGCTCCGAACGTCCGTTCGGGTGTTCGATTGAAGTCATCCTTTGCACATCCTGTTTGTTTTTTTTGGCTCTGTAGCGACGTGACAGCAGGCCGTGAAAACTGGGCAGTGGCCTCGATGAAGCTTTGCAACGAAATGCTTACATCTCGTTACATGTGGTCATACTAGGTGTTAATGAGATGGATTATCAATACTATTCCTTTAATATTTTTTTTCGTCTAGACTCCGGCCCCGCTGGGGAAAAACAGCGATTTGCCAACGGATAAAAATACAAATAACTGCGGTAGGGGAGCGGGGCGTGAATTACAAAATTAATACACTTGCGTTGGCGGTAGGGTCTGCTATGTGCCTGTTGAACAGTGCATGGGCGGAGGATCAAACCTCGGCGGTGGAGATTGCGCCGATCACCGTCACTGGTGAAAAAATCAACCGCACACTTGAGCAGACCCAGTCGAGCGTCGCCGTTGTGACGGAACAGCAACTGCGCGACAAAGCCGATCACAACCTGATCGACGTGTTTGCCCGTACACCGGGTGTGTACAACCAGGCGGGCAACGAAAACTGGGGTATCCGTGGTGTGCCGGTGTCCGGTTTCGATGACCAGGGCCCGGCGACGCTGAACGGCGCAGTGTCGGTGTATGTCGATGGCGCGCAACAACCCAACCGTGCGCTGACGCTAAGCCCGATCGGCCTGTGGGACACGGAGCAGGTCGAGGTTTTCCTTGGCCCGCAGTCCACCACCCAAGGTCGCAACTCCCTGGCTGGTGCGGTAGTAATTCAGACCAAGAACCCGACCTTTGAACCGTCCTTCTCCGCCCAAACCAACATCGGCAACTACGGTGAACGCGGCGTGGCCGTGGCTGGCGGTGGCTCGATCGTCGACGACAAGATCGCCGGCCGTATCGCCATCGACACTCAGGACGGCGACGGTTATATCCGCAACACCACTAACCACGACGATGCCAACCCGCACCGCACCAGCAACTACCGCGGCAAGTTGTTGATCACGCCGAACGATGACACTGACGTGCTGCTGACCTACGCGCACAACGAACACCGCCAGGGCGACAACTCGATCACCCGCATCGGCGACAAGGTCCAGTATTACAAGATTGCCTCGAACACCAAGGCCTACGACAACCTTAACCAGGATACGGTGAGCGCGAAGATCGACTGGCGCCTCAACGAGGCCTGGACGCTGACCAACCTGACCACTTACACCCATTCGTCCTATACGGCGCGCAAGGACTTCGACCAGACCGCCACGGTGAATAACGAAATCCTGCGTAACCAGGCCGGTGACATGTTCAGCCAGGAACTGCGTTTGGGCTATACGTCCGACACCATCCGCAGTTTCGGCGGTGTGTACTACGGCCGTACCACCAACAGCTTCCACGACCGCCTGCTGTTCAATAACGTTCAGCGCGGCGCCGCCAAGGGCGATGTCGATATCAACAACGCCGCGTTGTTCGGTGAAGTGGACTGGGATTTCGCGCCGAACTGGACCCTGATCACCGGCCTGCGCTACGACTACGAAACCAACGATACCGACATCGAGCAGGATGACTTCTCCAGCCCTGGCAAGGTCAAGAAGACCTTCCACGCGCTGTTGCCGAAACTGGGCGTCGACTATCAATTCATCCCCGACCAGTACGTCGGTTTCATGGTGCAGAAAGGCTACCGTGGGGGTGGCGTCAACGTGCGAGCCGGTGGCGGTCACCAGGCTTACGATCCGGAATACACCACCAACTACGAGCTGTCGTACCGGGGTTCGTTCCTCGAGAAGAGCCTGCGCGCACGTGCCAACCTGTACTACACCGACTGGAAAGACCAGCAGGTCAGCGTGCTTGACCCGTCGGGTGATTTCTTCCTCGTCTACAACGCCGGTCGCAGTGACATCAAGGGCCTGGAAGTCAGCGTCGAGAAAGACTTCGGTGAGCAGTTGACCTTGAACATCGGCGGTGCCATCACCGACGCCAAGTACAAGGACTTCAATACCGGTGACGGCCTTGACCGCAGCGGCCAGCCGTTCCTGTACTCGCCGAAATACAAGATGTCTGTGGGCGGTACCTACCGTTGGAACGATCGCTTGACCCTCAACACCGACCTCACTTACCAGAGCACCGCGCCGTCTGACTTCGAATTTGACGCCAACGGCAACGTGAGCAAAGTGCGCCGCAGTGACAACTACGTCCTGACCAACTTCAGCACCGAGTACAAGGTGACCAAGAACGTCGCCGTGTCCGGCTACCTGAAAAACGCCTTCGGCAAGGAATACGTCACCAGCAACCGCATCGGCGACATCATCGATGTGGGCGCCCCGCGCACATTCGGCCTGGTACTGCGTTACGACATGTAAGTCGATGGGCGCAGGGGTGCGCATTCCCTGCGTCTGGTTTCAAGACTTTTGCTGCCTGGCGCGTTCGTGTCCAGGCAGCGCTGCTTGCTTCCAAACCCAGCCTCCATGGAGGACCTCATGAACGCTTTTTCGAATGCCACAACCGGTGGTGCGCAACAGCTACGCCTGTTGCACACTGGGCTGTCCCAACCTTACTGCCTGGACCTGACGCCGATACTCGAGCGCCAGCAACAGCAAGAATCCAACGCCCGCAGCTACCCACGACGCATCCCGCTGGTGCTTGAACGCGCCCATGGGATTTACGTACAGGACAGTCGCGGGCAAGTGTTTGTCGATTGCCTGGCGGGTGCCGGAACCCTGGCGCTGGGCCACAATCACCCGGTGATTATCGAAGCAATCACACAACTGATGGCCGCCGGTGTGCCGATGCACACGCTGGACCTGATGACGCCGGTCAAGGACGCTTTCGTTCAGGAAGTCTTCGGCTGCCTGCCGCCCGACTTTGCACGCAATGCCCGCATCCAGTTTTGCGGCCCCAGTGGGGCCGATGCGGTGGAAGCTGCACTCAAATTGACGCGCACCGCGACCGGGCGCCATTCGGTGCTGGCCTTCGAAGGCGCCTATCACGGCATGACCCTCGGCACCTTGGCCATCAGCGGCAACCTGTCCCCAAAAAATGCCCTCGGCGCGTTGATGCCGGGCGTGCAACGCCTACCGTACCCGCATGATTACCGCTGTCCGTTTGGTGTCGCCGGCGATCAAGGCGTGACCCTGAATGTGCGCTACCTGGAACACCTGCTCAACGACCCGGAAAGCGGCGTCACCTTACCGGCCGCGATGATTCTTGAGCCGATCCAGGGCGAAGGTGGGGTGATTGCCGCGCCGGATCGCTGGTTGCAGGAACTGCGACGCTTGACCCGCGCCCACGGTATCCCGCTGATTGTCGACGAAATCCAATGCGGCATTGCTCGCAGTGGCCGTATGTTCGGCTTCGAGCAATCGGGCATTACCCCGGATGTGATCACCCTGTCCAAGGCCATCGGTGGTGGCTTGCCGTTATCGGTCATGGTCTATAACGATTCGCTGGATGTCTGGCAGCCCGGCGCGCACGCCGGCACCTTCCGTGGCAATCAGTTGGCGATGGCGGCCGGTACGGCGACCTTGCGCTTCATTCGCGACAATGACCTGGTGGCGCACGCCGAGACCGTCGGCGCGCACTTGCGCAAACACTTGCAGGCGCTGCAGAGTGAATTCGCCTGGGTCGGTGACGTTCGCGGTCGCGGCCTGATGCTCGGCATGGAAATCGTCGACCCGCACGGGGTATCTGATGTACAAGGGCACCCACCGGTGGACACTGCGCGGGCCAAGGCTTTCCAGCAAGCGTGCCTCAAGCATGGGTTGATCGTCGAGCTGGGTGGGCGTCATGGAGCAACGGTGCGCTTCCTGCCGCCGTTGATCATCACCGAGCAAGAAATCGATTTTGTTGCGCAAATCCTGTTCCAGGCTGCCCACGCGATCACCACGCGGCCCTGATCGAGCCATGCCCGGTGCCTGCCAAGGGAATGGAAGGGCGCATTTTTCAGCGAAAGGACGACACATGCACAAGGCTGTATCGACACTGCTGTTTGCTGCGCTGACCCTGGGCGGCTGCGATGTTAGGCCGCTGCCCGTTGCTTCCAAGACGCTGCCGCCGCAGGTCAAGACCCTGACCGTACAACCCCGCGCCTTCGCCATGACTGCCGAATTACCGGGCCGCATTGAGCCGGTGCGCGTCGCAGAAGTGCGCGCACGGGTCGCCGGGGTGGTGCTGGCGCGGCATTTTGTCGAAGGCAGTGACGTCAAGGCGGGCCAGTTGCTGTTCAGCATCGACCCGGCGCCGCTCAAGGCCAAGTTAATGCGAGTTGAAGGTGACCTGGCCAGGGCCGAGGCGGATGTCTATCGCGCCAACGCCCATGTGCAGCGCTATACGCAACTGGTCGAGATCAATGCGGTCAGCCCGCAATTATTTGATGACGCGATGGCCGATCTCAAACGCGCCAAGGCCGACCGCCTGGCCGCAGAGGCCGACCGGGCCACCGCGCAACTCAATTTGGACTACTGCCAGGTGCGTGCGTCGATCAGTGGCCGCATAGGCCGTGCGCTGGTCAGCGAAGGCGCACTGGTCGGCCAGGACGAGGCCACACAGATGGCACGGATTCAACAACTGGACCCGATCTACGCCGACTTCACCCAGCCCGCCGAACAGGTCGTGGCGCTGCGCCAAGCCGTCGCCAACGGCCGCCTGGTGTTGACCGGGGAGGGCGCGGCCCAGGTCTCGTTGCAGGTCGGCAACCCGATGCAGACCCGCGCGGGCAAGCTGTTGTTCTCAGATATCTCCGTAGACCGCAGTACCGGCCAAGTCACTTTGCGCGGTGAGTTTCCCAACCCCGATAACGTGCTGCTGCCTGGCATGTACGTCAGGGTAGTGGCACCGGCCGGGGTGGACCCACAGGCGATGTTCGTGCCGCAGCAGGCGGTGCAGCGCGGCACTGACGGGCAGGCCCGGCTGATGCTGGTCGACGCCCAAGGCGTGGTGCAGGAGCGCATCGTCAGCACCGGCGCGATGCTCGGTCCCGACTGGCAGATCACTCAAGGCCTGAAGGCAGGTGAGCGGGTGGTGGTGGAGCGGGTCGACAAGCTCAGCGCCGGTAGCAAGGTCAGCGTTGTTGCTCTGGCTGCGCGACAGGCCGCAGACTGAGATGGCCGACTTCTTCATTGATCGTCCGAATTTCGCCTGGGTCATCGCGTTGTTTGTCGTGCTGGCGGGTGCGCTGACGCTCGGCCGTTTGCCCGTCAGCCAATACCCCGACGTTGCGCCGCCACAAATCAGCGTCAGTGCCAGCTACCCGGGTGCCTCGGCGCAGATCATCAACCTCAACGTCACCAGCCTGCTGGAAGAAGAACTCAACGGCCTGCCTGACTTGCTGTACTACGAGTCCACCAGTGCCAATGGCAGTGCAGACACCACCGTCACCTTTAAACCGGGCACTGACCCGGACCGCGCGCAGATTGATGTGCAAAACCGTTTGCAACGGGTGGTGGGGCGCTTGCCCCAAGCGGTGATCGAGCAGGGCTTGAAAGTCGAGCAGGTGCGCGCCAACTTTCTGATGATTTATGCCCTTTCGTACACCGACGAACAGCAGGATTCGGTCGGCCTGGCCGATTTTGCTGCCCGCGCAGTGAATAACGAAATTCGTCGTGTGGCCGGCGTCGGCCGCGTGCAGATGTATACCGCCGAGCGCGCCATGCGTATTTGGGTCGACCCGGCGAAGCTGGTGGGTTATGGCCTGTCGATGGCGGATGTGAGCAAAGCCATCGCGGCGCAGAACGTTCAGGTGCCGGCCGGCAGCATGGGTGAACGCCCGGGGCCGGTGGACCAGCAGATTACCGCTACCGTCATGGTTCAGGGCCAGTTGGAGTCGGTGGAGGCGTTTGGCAATATTGTGCTGCGTGCCAATGACGACGGCGCCAGTGTGCGAATTCACGATGTGGCGCGGGTGGAACTGGGGCGCCAGGACTACCGCTTCGATGCCCGTCTGAACGGCAAGCCCGTGGCGGCCATGTCGGTGCAACTCGCGCCGGGTGGCAATGCGTTGCAGACCGCGCAGGCAGTCAAGGCGCGTCTGGACCACCTGTCGAGCACCCTGCCGAGCAACATGCGCTTTAGCGTGCCGTACGATACGGCGCCCTTTGTCCAGGCCGCGATCAAGCAGGTCGTCTACACCTTGATCGAAGCCATGGTGCTGGTATTCCTGGTGATGTGGCTGTTCTTGCAAAAGCTGCGCTACACCTTGATTCCGGCGGTGGTCGTGCCGGTATGCCTGTCGGGCACGCTCGCAGTAATGGGGGTGTTGGGCTTTTCCATCAATATGATGACCCTGTTCGGCATGGTCCTGGCCATCGGCATGCTGGTGGACGACGCCATTGTCGTGGTGGAAAACGTCGAGCGCTTGATCAACCAGGAGCGCCTGTCACCCCAAGACGCGACCCGCAAGGCCATGGGCCAGATCAGCGGCGCCATTGTTGGCATTACACTGGTGCTCTCAACGGTATTTTTGCCACTGGCCTTCATGGGCGGTTCGGTGGGCGTGATCTACCAGCAGTTCGCCCTGGTATTGTCGGTATCGATTCTTTTCTCCGGGTTCCTCGCGCTGACCCTGACGCCGGCGCTCTGTGCGGCATTGCTCAAGCCTTTTGATCCGGCACAGCGGCTGAATGGGTTCAACCGACACTTTGACAGGTTGACTGCACACTATGAGCGCATCGCCGGCAGCTGGGTGCAGCGGGGCACTCGCAGCGTGTGTCTGTACCTGTTGTTGCTGGCGGTGCTGGTGTTTGCCTACCACCGCTTGCCATCCTCCTTCATTCCCAGTGAGGACCAGGGCTACACCGTCACCGATATCCAGTTGCCTCCAGCGGCCTCCGCAGCGCGTACCGAAGTGACGGTGAACGCGTGGGAGCAATATGCCCTGGCACAACCGGCCACCCAACAGGTGCTGAGCATTCTGGGCTTCAGCTTTTCCGGCGAGGGAGCCAATGCCGCCTTGTCGTATATCAGCCTCAAGGACTGGTCGGTTCGCGGGGCCGACCAGGCCAGTCGCGCCGTGGCACAGCGCGCAACCCAGGCCTTTGAAGAGGTCAGCGACGGCACCGTATTTAGCACGGTGCCGCCGGCGGTCGATGGTCTTGGTACGTCTGCCGGCTTCGAACTGCGCCTGCAAGACCTGACCGGTCACAGTCACGCCGAGCTGCTGGGCGCCCGCGCGCAACTGCTCGCTGCCGCAAAAGAGTCCCCGGTGATCGGCAGCCTGCGCGATGAAGGCCTGTCGGACGCGCCGCAGATAAAAGTCGACATCGACCGGGAAAAAGCCGAGGCCCTTGGTGTGAGTTTCGATGTGGTCAGCGCTGCGTTATCGGCGGCCCTCGGTTCACAGCAAATCAACGAATTTGCCAACCAGGGGCGTATGCAGCGCGTGATTGTCCAAGCTGACGGCGGTAGCCGCCAGACACCCGAAGCGCTGCTGCGCCTGCAAGTGCTCAACCGGCAGAACACGCTGGTGCCCCTCGAAGCCTTCAGCCGTTTTGAATGGCAAGTCGGCCCGCTGCAGATCGTGCGTTACAACGGCTCGCAATCGCTGCGCTTTACCGGTGACGCCGCGGCTGGCTACAGCACCGGCCAGGCCATGCAGGTATTGCAGAACATCGCGGAGCAACTGCCGGGCGGTTTCAGCCTGGAGTGGGCCGGGCTGTCGCTGCAGGAGCAACAATCCGGTGCCCAGGTGCCGCTGTTGATGGGATTATCACTGTTGACGGTCCTGCTGGTACTGGTGGCCTTGTATGAAAGCTGGGCGATACCGTTTGCCGTGCTGTTGATCGTACCGGTTGGCGTGCTGGGGTCAGTGGCGGCCGTCACCATCATGGGCATGCCCAATGACGTCTATTTCAAGGTGGGTTTGATTACCATCATCGGCCTGTCGGCGAAGAACGCGATACTCATTGTCGAGTTTGCCAAAGAGCTGCACGCCCAAGGCGCACGTCTTGCAGATGCGTCGGTCCAGGCTGCACGCCTGCGCTTTCGCCCGATCATCATGACATCACTGGCATTTATCCTGGGCGTAGTGCCGCTGGCGCTCGCCACCGGGCCGGGCGCCGCCAGCCAGCAATCGATTGGAACTGGGGTGATTGGCGGAATGCTCGCGGCGACAGTGCTGGGCGTGTTGTGGGTGCCAGTGCTATTTGTAACGGTGATGGCGGTTTCTCAAAGACTCTCGGGGTCGCCGAAGAACATCTGAATCCGCGACCTTAACCACCGTTCCCCCGGATCATTGTCCTGTGACCCACGCCACGCCATGTGCAATTCAAAGGTGCGCACCGGCAGTGGCGGCTCCTCAGCCCGCAAGCCACCCGCTGAAGTCAACGCTTCAGCGGCATAGTCCGGCACGGTCGCGACAATATCGGTGCCCGCCAGCAACGTCCCCAGCCCATTGAACTGCGGCACAGCCAGCACGACATGGCGCTTGCGGCCCAGTTTTTCCAGTTCTTCATCCAGAAACCCGCTCAAATCCCCGGCGAATGACACCAGGGCATGGGGTCGGGCGCAGAAGTCATCCAGGCTCATGGAACCCGGCATGCTGTCGGCCCGCAGCAGCATCGGCTTGCTGCGGCGCAATACCTTGCGCTTGGCGTTGGCCGGCAAATCGGTGGTGTAGCTCACGCCGATGGAGATTTCGCCGGAGGCCAGCAGGCCGGGCATCAGGATGTAGTTGACGCGGCGCACTACCAGCACGATGCCGGGGGCTTCGGCCCGCAGGCGCTTGAGCAGCAGCGGCAGCAGGGCGAATTCGACGTCGTCCGACAGGCCGATGCGGAATACCGCGGTGCTGGTGGCCGGGTCGAATTCGGAGGCGCGGCTGACGGCCGTGGAAATCGAGTCCAGGGCCGGGGAGAGCAGTGCGAAGATTTCTACCGCACGGGCCGAGGGCTCCATGCTGCGTCCGGTACGCACGAACAACGGGTCGTCGAACAGGCCGCGCAGGCGTGACAGGGCTGCGCTGATGGCCGGCTGGCCAAGGAACAGTTTCTCGGCAGCGCGGGTCACACTGCGCTCATGCATCAAGGTTTCGAATACGATCAACAGGTTGAGGTCGACACGACGCAGGTCGTTACGGTTCATCTTGTGTCCCAGGCGGCGTCAGTAAACTTGACGGGAGCGGTCATATAAGAACAATGACCGGCATGAATCTTACGGGGAAAGGCTGGTACTCTGCACCGGCTAATTCAGTTTTCCTACATGGCTTGGCACCTTTTCCGTATGTGCGGAATCAATGACAGGCATGTCGACTATTAACGGCGACCGGTGGTCTTGCCCCGAAAGCCCAGATAGAGTTCATGGCAATAGAGGTTACTTTGACGAGGTTTGCGATGTCCCGCACGATCCGTTTTCACAAGTTTGGTCCGGCCGAGGTGCTCAAATGCGAAGAGCATGCAGCCGCTAAGCCCGCACCGGGCGAAGTGCAGGTGCGCGTCGAGGCGATTGGCATCAGCTGGTACGACATTCTGTGGCGCCAGAACCTGGCGTCGTCCCATGCCCGCTTGCCTTCCGGCCTTGGCCATGAAATGGCCGGCGTGGTTGTGGCCGTTGGCGAGGGTGTCGACGACCTGGCGGTGGGTGACAAGGTCGCCAGCTTCCCGGCCGAGAGCCCGAATGACTACCCGGTGTACGGCGAACAGATCGTCCTGCCGCGCTCGGCGCTGACCCGCTACCCGGATGTCCTGAGCCCGATCGAAGCCAGCGTGCACTACACGCCGCTGCTGATTGCCTACTTTGCGTACATGGACCTGGCGCGGGTCAAACCCGGGCAATTCGCCCTGGTAACGGACGCCAGCCACTGTGCCGGCCCATCGTTCGTGCAACTGGGCAAAGCCCTGGGTGTGCGGGTGATTGCTGCGACCAAGACCAGTGATGAGCGCGAATACCTGCTGTCCCTCGGGGCCGAGAAGGTCATCGTCACCGAAGAGCAGGACCTGCTGATGCAAGTCAACAAGTTCACCGACAACCGCGGCGTAGACGTGGTGTTCGATGGCTTGGGTGGCCCGCAGATGTCGTTGCTGGGTGATGTGCTGGCGCCGCGTGGCAGCCTGGTGCTGTACGGCCTGCAAGGTGGTAACCAGACGCCATTCCCGGCCTGTGCGGCGTTCCAGAAGAACATTCAGTTCTTTGTGCACTGCATCGGCAACTTCACCGGCAAACCGGAACTGGGCATCATCCAGGACCAGGTGGCCTTGCAGCGAGCCCTGCGTGACATCAACCAACTGACCGCCGACAAGGTGCTGGTACCGCTGAAAACCACGGTATTTCCGTTCAGCCAGTTCGTTGAAGCGCACCGCTATATGGACGAATGTCCGTGCCGTGAACGGGTTGCCTTGCAGGTAGAAACTGTTTGATCTGTGGGAATATTCTCAAGCGAGTATTCCTGCCCCCGGGCGCATGGGGCAAATGCGCCATTTGACAGGACTTAACCTGCCCACCGCTTGAATCGGGATTTCAGTACTTCAGCCCGATAAACCAGATGTATGCCCCTGACGCCGCCCTGAATCCCAGCGCGGCGTTGTCGTGTCTGCACACTCGATACCCCATGCAAGCCCCCATCTGAACCGGTTTTAGCCGGCGTTCTGTATCTGTTAATCATTATTCAAGTGCCGATAATTGCCCCGTCACTTTTATCTCAAGGATTGAGCAATGATTGAATATATGAAATCACCCCGTACATCCGTCAAGCCCAATAATGTTTCCCATGGCTGTTTTGCCGGAACATCAATATTGAAGTGGGTTATGTCGGATGCTTCTCTAGTTTGTAAGTTAAAGCAGCGTAGGAAGTTGTCAGAGCGTTCCTAAGACTTTCGGTTTGGGCTGCGTGCCCCTTGGCTTGGCGCCTTTTCGGGACTGGAAGCCCCCAAAGGCAGGCTTGGCAGGTAGGGCCCGGTGCTAATCTCCATTGAATGTCACATGTTGTAACGCCCCTACAGAAACAACAGGTCAGGCAAATGCCGTCAACGATTGCCCGAAACTGATATTTCAACTCAGGTAGTAGAACTATGAGCGCTATTCACGAACAAGCCATGAACTATGTCTATCAACAAGTATTGCAACGCTTGATAGGGCATTTCTCTCGAACAGAACGTACCTCGCTCCAGTTATTGATCCAACGAATCGTGGTAGCGGCAGGCGGCATGGAGCGGATCGGTGAATACAAGGTGCTGGTCGCTCACGGCGCAGGCGCCGGCAGCAGCTATGTCCTGGCGTTGTTGCGCGCAGCCCAGCTGACGCTTGCAGGCCGGGCGCCGCGGACGTTTCAACTGCGGGTCGCGACCTTGCGCCATGCCGGCATGTCGCAAAATGCCCTGGACACGCTGCATCGCGGCTACAGCGCGCTGTTCCTGCATGACGATGCGCGTGTCGAATTGCTGATGGTCGAGAATCAGGAAGTCTTGCCGTTCAACCACCTGCGGCCGGCCTCCAGTGCGACGCGCGACACCAGCCGGCGCAATATGCTGATGGTGGGGCACCTGACTTCGGGAGATCTTCGCCAAACCCTGTGCAACGACGCCTACCTGGCCCTCGGTGACTTTTACCAGCGCGTCACCACCTGCAATGGCGGCGTGCACGCGCTGGTCAGCGGTGACTCCGCGCGCAAGCAGCGGGAGTACCTGGCGTGGCTGAAGAAGGCTGCGCTGGCGAGCGGTGCAGAGATCCCGCCGCGACAGCCCCTGGTGCTCAGCGGGCTGTTCGCGCGCATGGATGAGTGGAGCAACGCCTATTACTGTGACCTTTACGGCGAGCGCTACGCCGTCGCCGATAAGTCCGACACGGACAACCATCGCCACTTGGCCTATATCGGCGCTGCCGACCTTAAGGACGCGGCCGAATACACCTCCGGGCCGCTGTTGCGTCAGTTCATGGGCTATGAACCGGACGAGTTTGGCTTTCATTTCAGCCACGCGAGCTATGCGAACCCGTTGCTGATGGCCCATCTGCGGGGCCTGCAGGCCGAGTGCCTGCGGGAACTGGATTACGAGGAGGGCGCACAGGGCTTCATGCAGCAGGCCGCGCTGTTCATGCGGCGCAAGCAGATTCCCGAACACCTGATTGCCCAGGCAGCGACCCAGGATGGCCGAGCGCTGGCGGCCGACTACGCCCAGGCGATGTTCCGATTGGATGAAAGCCAACTGAACTGCCTGATGTTTTCGCCGTTTATCCGTCACGGCGAGCGTCTCGAAAGCTTTTTGCGCCAATGCCACCCCGGCATGCTGGTGGCGCTCCCCGAGCTGCACAAGGCGCTGCAAGGCAAGCCGGTGGCCGAGATGCTGGTGCAATGGGCCATCGACACCAGCGGGTTGCCGATCGACCTGCTGCAACATCTCTATCGCAAGCGGCCAGCCACCGGCGTGCCGGGCATGGCCGAGACGCCACAGCAAGGTGCGCCCGCCCTGGCAGCCTACCAACTGGCGGGGCGTTAAGCGGGTGGCGGCGGGTGACCAGCGATGAACCTCAGGGACGACCGGCAAACCGACTTCGCCTACCAGGCGGTGTATCGCTACATGATCAACCTCATCGGCGAGGTGGGCACGGATGCCCGGGTAAAACTGCCATCATTGCGGCAGCTGGCGGAGCGCCTGAATGTGTCGATCTCGACCATTCAATACGCTTATTCGTTGCTCGAGAAGGAGGGCCGGGTGTACTCGGTGCCCAAGTCGGGCTACTACGCCTGGCCGGTGTTGAATAAACCGCCAGGTAGCAGCGGTGGCGACCTGCTGGAGCGCCTCTATGCCAGTGCGCGACGTCCGGGAATGCGCATGCTCAGCGCCGATGAGCCGGCACTTGCGGCGTCACTGGACGCAGCGCTGTTGCTGCTCGAGCGCGAACTGTTGCGGCATTACCCGCATTATCTGCAGCCATGGTCGCAGCCCTGTGGCGTGTGGGAACTGCGGGCGACGCTCGCGGCGCGCTATACCTCGTCGCCGACCCGTTGCTGGCAGGCGGACGAGGTATACATCGGCGCCGACTTGCGCGGGGTACTGGAAATCCTGATCGAGGTGCTGGGTCTCAAGGGCGCTGCGATCATCGTCGAATCCCCGTGTGACTGGCTGATCCTGCGGTTGTTGCAGGGGGCAGGCGTGAGGGTTCTCGAATTGCCATTCACGGCGGACGACGGCCTGGACCTGGCGTTGTTCGAGCAATTGCTCAGCACCGAGCCGGTGCAGCTGGCGTTGCTGTCATCCGGTGTCAGCCTGCCGTCCGGCGTAGTCCTGTCCACCCATGACCGCCTGCAGCTAGTGCGATTGCTGGACCAGCATGGCTGTTGGTTGTTAGAAAATGACAGCCATGGTGACCTCGGCTTCGGGCAGCCAATCACCGCGTTACGGGACCTGGCCAATCCCGAGCGGCTGATGGTGTTTTCCACGTTCGAGAAGATGCTCGGGCCGGAAGCGCCGTTTGGCTATTTGCTGTCGCGCCACCTCAGCGGCGAGCTGCAGCGCCAGTTCCTGTTGCGCGCATTCCGGTTGTCCTCTATCCGCCAGCGCGCGATTGCGCGGCTCTATCAAAGCGGGCGCATCGACCAGCATCTGCGGGAGTTGCGACCGCAACTCAAAGAGCAGGCCCGGCTCATGGGCCTGCGGCTGGACACGCATCTGGGCAACCAGGTGAGCTACCGAATGCCCGCCGCTGGCGCGACCTTCTGGTTGCGCTCAGAGGCCCCGGTGGATATGCGCCAGGTGTTCCAGCGCCTGCTCACCCGGCAGGTGGTGATTGCGCCGGGGGAGTTGTTCAGCCTCAGTGGCCTGCACTGCCAGCATCTGCGGCTGAGCCATGCCGTTGACGGCGCCCATAACCTGGAGAATGCCCTGGATGAGCTGGCTCTGGCGCTCAGGCAGGCACAGACCGGCACTGAATGAAATTTCGCTGATTGCTGTAGGATTTATAACGTCGCGGAGCAGTCCAAGTCCCAGTAAACTGCACTTTTTTCCGAATCCTTCTCTTTCCGAGGTTTATGCATGACTCTCAGTCCTTTTGCGGGCAAGCCGGCACCAGCTCAATTGCTGGTAGACATCCCGCGACTGGTAACGGCCTATTACACCGGCCAGCCTGATGCAGCGATCTCCACCCAGCGCGTCGCCTTTGGTACCTCCGGGCACCGCGGCAGCTCGTTCGACCTCAGCTTCAATGAATGGCACGTGCTTGCCATCAGCCAGGCCATTTGCCTGTACCGTGAAGCCCAGGGCATCAACGGCCCGCTGTTTGTCGGCCTCGACACCCACGCGTTGTCCACCCCGGCCGGCGCCAGTGCGCTGGAAGTGCTGGCCGCCAATGGCGTGCACGTGATGCTCGCCGAAGGCGATGAGTACACCCCGACACCGGCGATTTCCCACGCCATCATTTGCTACAACCGCGGCCGCACCAGTGGTTTGGCCGACGGCATCGTGATCACGCCGTCCCACAACCCGCCACAAAGCGGCGGCTACAAGTACAACCCGCCCAACGGCGGCCCGGCCGACACCCACATCACCAAGTGGATCGAAGCCAAGGCTAACGAACTGCTGGCCAATAAGCTGGCCGGGGTCAAGCGCATCACCCATGCCCAGGCGCTGAAGGCCGACACCACTCATCGCCACGACTACCTCAACACCTACGTGGCCGACCTGGTCAACGTCATCGACTTCGATGCCATCCGCAACGCTGGCTTGCGCCTGGGCGTCGATCCGCTGGGCGGAGCAGGGGTGCGCTACTGGTCGGCCATCGCCGAGCATCACCGCCTGAACCTCGACGTGGTGAACACCGAAGTGGATTCGACCTTCCGCTTCATGAGCGTCGACTGGGACGGCCAGATCCGCATGGACCCGTCCTCCAGCTACGCCATGCAGGGGTTGATCGGCCTCAAGGACCGTTATGACGTGGCCTTCGCCTGCGACCCGGACCACGACCGCCATGGCATCGTGACGCCGTCCGGTGGCTTGCTGGCGCCGAACAACTACCTGGCCGTGTCCATCGACTACCTGTTCCAGAACCGCCCCGAATGGCGCGCTGATGCTGCGGTGGGCAAGACCGTGGTCAGCAGCGGCTTGATTGATCGCGTGGCCAAGCGCATTGGCCGTCGCCTGTACGAAGTGCCGGTGGGCTTCAAGTGGTTTGCCGATGGCCTGTTTGACGGTTCGCTGGGTTTTGGTGGCGAAGAAAGTGCCGGCGCCTCGTTCCTGCGCAAGGACGGCAGCGTGTGGAGCACTGACAAGGACGGTTTGATCCCGGCGCTGCTGGCGGCGGAAATGACCTCGCGCAAAGGCCAGGACCCAAGCCAGATTTATCGCGGGCTGACCGATGCACTGGGCGAGCCGTTCGCCATTCGGGTGGATGCCAAGGCGACTCCGGCGCAGAAGGCCTTGTTGGGCAAGCTGTCGCCAGACCAGGTGACGTCCACGCAGTTGGCCGGGGAAAGCATCCAGCAGATCCTCAGCCACGCGCCGGGCAATGACCAGGCGATCGGCGGGCTGAAAGTCATGACTGAAAACGGCTGGTTCGCCGCACGGCCATCGGGCACCGAGGACATCTACAAGATCTACGCCGAGAGCTTTATCGGCGAAGATCACCTCAAGCAACTGGTGGAAGAGGCCCAGGTGTTGGTAGACGGGGCGATCTCGGCTAACTGATACCCAACCTATGACTGATTAACCTGTGGCGAGGGAGCTTGCTCCCGCCGGACTGCGCAGCAGTCCCATTTTTGGGGGCGCTTCGCACCCCAGCGGGAGCAAGCTCCCTTGCCACATTCAAGCTCGGTCAGGCGAGGTCGACCAACACGATCTCGCTGTCCTCAACCGCTGTCACCCGCAGTACCTGCTCATCCTCAACCGCCACACCGTCTCGAGCTTGTGCACGCAAGCCATTGACTTCAATCACCCCGGTGGCCGGTACCAGGTACGCCCGGCGTCCGTTGTCCAGCCGATACTCGGCACTTTCACCGGCTTTCAGGTTTGCCGCTACCAAGCGTGCATCGGCCCGAATCCGCAGGCTTTCGCTGTCTCCGGCCTTGCCACTGGCCAGGGTCACAAAACCTTCGCGGTCACCTTTCGGAAACGGCTTCGCGCCCCACGACGGCGGCAAACCGGCCTCATTGGGTATGATCCAGATCTGGAAAATCTTGGTCGGCGTAGCTTCCAGGTTGTACTCGCTGTGGGCGATCCCGGTGCCGGCGCTCATTACCTGGACGTCGCCGGACTCGGTGCGGCCCTGGTTGCCCAGGTTGTCGGCATGGCTGATGGCGCCTTCACGCACATAGGTGATGATTTCCATGTCCCGGTGCGGGTGCTGCGGGAAGCCGGTGCCCGGTGCGATGAGGTCATCGTTCCACACCCGCAGGTTGCCCCAGTGCATGCGCTTGGGGTCATGGTATTCGGCAAACGAGAAGTGGTGGTGAGCGTCCAGCCAACCGTGATTGGCGCCGCCCAGGGTGTTGAAAGGTCGAAGTTCAAGCATGATCGTCTCCTGTGGATGGGAGCCATCATCCAGCAGCGCCAGATCGATAAAAAGCGTAAAAAATGCTGGATTCCTATCGAATGCTTCGATGCCGATGCTCAGGACTTGTCTTCACTTCATCGCCTAACTGCATGAGCGCAAAGCAATTGGCTGGAACTGTGGGGCATTTGCGGCGACCATAGGGCTCTTGTCCGAGTTAAAGCATCGCAGGAGTCCGCGTGCCGCAACACACCCCCGATCTGCCTCCCGAACTGCGGCCACTGGCCGAAATGCCCCTGTTGAAACGGCTCGCCGCCCGATTATTCGGTCACGGCCTGACGCGCCTGCGGGCACAGCACCGTTTCTCATGGCTGCATGGCCAGGCCGACGGCTTTCGCAGTGGCCACACGGCCGGCGTGGAGTATGGCTATAAGGAAGGCAAGGCGGATGGTATCGAAGAAGGCCGCCAGGTCCTGCTGATTCGTGACTTCCGGCCGGATGAGCACACTGCGCCGGGTGTTGACGACAATCTGTTCGATGATTGGCGCCTGCCGCTGACCGCCGAGTTGAAAAAACGCATCAAGGCTGATGTGGCGCGCCTGCTGCCGGCCCATGCCCAGCCGAGTGCGGCGCAATGGAAGATGATCTTCAGCGACACGCCGTCCACCTCGGTGATCGCCGGCGCCGGCGCGGGTAAATCCACCTCGCTGGTGCTGCGTATCCTGCTGCTGACCCATTACCTGGGCTTCGAGCTGAGCTCGATGACGGTGGTGACCTTCACCCGTGAGTCGCGCAAGGACTTCATCAACAAGCTCATGGAAATTCTCGCCTTGTGGGGCCAACCCCTTGGTATGAAAGAAGCGCAAGCGGTGGTGCGGACCTTTCACTCACGCATCCTGCCAATGGTGCGCAGCCTGCCGGGCCTTGAACGGCTGCAGGCGTTCGAGAACCTCAATGCGCGGACCGAAGCGGGCTTTGATGAGGCCGACAGCAACCCCTTCGAATTGCGGATCAACGACGCCCAGCGCCAGCAACTGAATGCCTGCTATCACCGGCTGCATGGCCGCCATGAACGCTTCCGCGAACTGATCGCCCCGCTGGCGCGCCATGCCCTGCAACTCAAGGAGCTGGAGCGGGATCACCCGGACGTGCAAAAACGCGTGGCGGTGACCGAACTGGCGGCCAAGCGCGATGAAGAACTCTGCGATGTGATCGAAGACCTGTGGTTTCGTGCCGGCGCCTGGCCGATCAAGGGCATCGAGCCCAATCGCCAGACGTTCGATATCAACGGCGCGAAGTTTCACTGCCATGGCTACATTGCCGAACTGGATGCCTGGGTCGTACTGGGCTTCGACCCGCGGGAAAATGCCCAGGTCAGTCGACCCGGGTCCAAGCTGTCAGTACGTGCCGAATGGGCGGTAAAGCGAACCCTATTTCAAGCTTTCTGTCGTAAGCCATTGATATGGATAGAAAGCTACGAGTCTTCCAAGCGGCTTTTAAGCAGCCTGGCAGGTGACGCAACAGCGGGCCCGGGCTTCGATTACAAGGTCAAGGGCGAGCTGGGTTCGGCACCGTTGCTGGACAGCTTTGTTGCCGCCGCCGGGTTCATCGAGAACCTCGGGCTGGATGTGCCCACCGCCGTGGGCAAGATGAGTTTTGCCAAGGATGATCCAGACCGTTTTTACTTCGAGGCACTGAGCATTTTCTGGAAGGCCCTCGAAGATCACTTGCTGGACCAGTCGCCACCGGTCATGACCTACAACCGGATGTTCTCGCTGTTTGGCGAAAACACCCCGGAGAACCTGAAGTTGCTCAGCGACCCGCTGCTACGGCCGATGTCGCACCTGATGATCGACGAATTCCAGGACGTATCGCCGCAGATCGTCTCGTGGATCCGGGCCAGCCTGCGGGAGATCCGCAGCCGTGGGCCGGCCATGCACGTGGGGCGCGGGGCCCAGCGCTCTTCGCTGTTGTGCGTGGGCGATGACTGGCAGTCGATCTATGGCTGGCGTGGCAGTTCGCCCAAGTATTTCATGGAGTTCAACAAGGAGTTCCCGTCACCCACGACCACCCGGGTGATGCTGGGCGAGAACTACCGCAGCCATCAGCACGTGATCGATGCTGCCGAGCACATTGTGCGGGCGGCCCCGGCCATCAGCGGCAAGAAAGCCAAGGCCAGTGGAACCGTGAAGGAGTTGGTGCCGGTCACGGTGCGTGACCGTGACGATGCGGCGCTGGGCCAACAACTGCTGGCGCACTATCAAAAGGGTGATTCGGTGTTAATGCTGTATCGAAAAAGTAGCGATAAGTCATTGATGCAAGAGCATATTCAGTCGGTAGTTAATGTGGATTCTAGTTTGCCGTACGGCAGCCGCCGACTCAAGCAACTGACCTATCACAGCGCCAAGGGCTTGCAGGCGGATGCTGTATTCCTGCTGGGCGACTGCCAGCACTTGACCAGTTCGCCGTACAAGAACCAGGTCTACCGCATGGCAGGACTGGGCAAGGACGGCGATACCGAAGCTTACGACAGCGCGCAGAAAGACGAAGTGCTGCGCCTGGCCTACGTGGGCATTACCCGGGCGGTGAGCCATTGCTATTGGTACGTCGACGGCCAGGATGGCCAAGGGGTGAATGTGCCAAAGGCTTCGGACCGTGTTGCCGGGGACAAACCGTTTTTTGACGACCAGCGCATCAGCAAATCATAAGGGGTGACGTTGAATCCTGTGGCGAGGGAGCNNGGAGTGCGCAGCGCTCCCAGGGTTTTGGGGCTGCTACGCAACCCAGCGGGAGCAAGCTCCCTCGCCACAGGATACCTGCTTCTCCAGATCAAGCCCGTAGCGACAGCGGCGGCACAAACGACTCCAGTTCATCCTCAACCGCCTCGATGATCCGCTCCACGTCAGCAGCGTTCATCACCGTGGCGCAAGGGATACCGGCAATTGCAATCAGGGTTTCCCCGCTGGCGCGGTCGAACAGGCGGGCGATCATACTGCCGGGAGCATCCATGCTCGCCTCAAAGCCCATGGGATGAAAGTGCCAGCGCATCAACTGGCAGGCATTGGGGAATGTCACTTTGTTCATGTTGCCCACCTTGTTCATTGAGCGCTTCCTTTAGCTCGCTGCAGGGGCGCCATGACCGTCACTGGTCCTGGCCGTCGTGAGCACTAAAAATAGCATTCGTTCGCATCGGGCATGGGAGTTTTTTCGTCCCGTCCGGCAGTTGTTTTCAATAACGTTGATATGGGTCACGTGCTGCGTGGTATTAAGCGAAAGGCCATTAGTCGGAAATATCAAATGGCCGTTGAGCGGGTACGGGCAGTTGGGCAAGCTGCCTCTTTTTTCACCGGCGTAGAGCGCTCAATGCAAGACATCATTCCGGATGACTCCCAGAAAACCCAAGCTACGGCCAAGCTGGTACTGCGTCACCATCTGTGCTGGCGGGATCGGGACCTGGATGGAGTGATGTCGTACTACCATCCGGACATCCAGTACCACGATTTCTTCCAGAACCGCGTGGTGGGTGCCGGCGAGCTGCGCGAATACCTGCAATCCAGCATGCCCCGTGGCGCCGACGAAGCGATCGAACACACCGACCGCATCCGCGCCGACGGCGACACCGCGTTCATCCAATACCGCATCACCTTGCGTGGCGGCCAGGGCCTGGTGTCGTTTCGCACCAGCGAAGCGATTACCGTGCGCGATGGCTTGATCTGGCGGGTCAACGAGTACGCCTCCCTGGTCCACGAGCAGTCTGCCAGCCGTCGCGAGACCACACGCCCGACCGTCAGCCGCCTGGGCCTGTCGCCGCAGCAACTGAGCTACATGGCCAACGACCTGCAACAGTACTTCGAGCGCCAGCAACCCTATCTGGACCCCGAGCTGGACCTGCAACGGGTGGCGAAGGAGTGCGGGTACAGCCGCAATCAGATTTCCTACCTGTTGAACCAGGTGCTGGGGCAAAGTTTTTATCGCTACGTCAACCAGGCACGCCTCCAGCATTTGCTGGCTGCACTGGAAATGGCCGCGCCGCCGATCCGCATCGACGAACTGGCGTTTGCCGCCGGCTTCAATTCGACGTCGGCGTTCTACAGCAGCTTCCGCCAGCACACCGGCCAGTCGCCAAAGGCCTACGTCAAACAAATTTCCCTGCGTGCACGCGCGCAAGACAGCCCCTGAGGCCAGGCTCTAGGATCACTGCCATCGAAGTGTGGTGGTGGAGCTTGGCATGCCTGCATGGCGCAATATCAGTTTATGGATGGACCAGCTGGACGAGCCGCTGCTGGCACGCGCGTCCCTGGAGCAGGACCTGGACGTCAACGTGGCCATCATCGGCGCCGGCTACACCGGGCTCTGGACCGCGTATTACCTGAAGCGCCAGGCGCCCGAGCTGAAAATCGCAATCATCGAGGCGCAAACCGCCGGGTTCGGTGCCTCGGGCCGTAACGGCGGCTGGCTGATGGGCAACCTGCTGGGAGAGGACCGCCTGTTGGCCGGCCTGACCCCGGAACAGCGCCGGGCCTCGTTCGACCTGCTGCACGCCATCCCCGACGAAGTCGCGCAAGTGATCGAGCGCGAAGGCATCGACTGCGACTACCGCAAGGGTGGTGTGCTGTATTGCGCCGCGCGCTACCCCGAACAGGAAGCCACCCTGCGTGCGTACCTGGCCAAACTTCACAGCCAGGGCCTGACCGACGACGATTACCGTTGGCTTGGCCCGCAGCAACTGGCCGAGCAGATCCGTATCGCCAAGCCTTATGGCGGCATCTATGCACCCCACGTTGCCACGATTCACCCGGCCAAGCTGGTGCGCGGCCTGGCGCGGTTGGTGGAGCGGATGGGCGTCAAGATCTACGAAAACAGTCCCGTCACTCATTGGCAGTCCGGCAGCCTGCGCACGGACAAAGCCTCGGTGCGCGCCTCCTGGGTGGTGCCGGCGGTGGAAGGGTATGCCACCACGCTGGCTCCGCTGGGGCGCTATCAGTTGCCGGTGCAAAGCCTGATCGTTGCCACCGAGCCGTTGCCGGCCAGCACCTGGGACGAGATCGGCCTGAATCGTGGCCAGGCGTTCGGCGAGAGCAGCCGGCAAGTGACTTACGGCCAGCGTTCGGCGGACAACCGCCTGGTGTTCGGCGCTCGCGGGGGTTATCAGTTTGCCGGCAAGTTGCGGCACAACTTCGAGCTCACCGACAGCGAAGTCGAACTGCGTCGCTACCTGTTCGGCGAACTGTTCCCGCAGCTCAAGAAAGTCCGGATCACCCACGCCTGGGGCGGCAACCTGGGCATGTCCCGGCGCTTCAAGCCGCACATGCTCTGCGATCACGCGGCAGGCATCGCCCTGGCCGGTGGTTACGGCGGCGAGGGCGTAGGCGCCAGCAACCTCGGTGGCCGCACCCTGGCGGACTTGATCCTGGGGCTCGATACGCCGTTGGTTCGCCAGCCATGGGTGATTCAGCCGGGCCGGCTGGACGGGCTCAAGGCCTGGGAACCGGAACCCTGCCGCTGGCTGGGCTACAACGCGATCATCCGCAGTTTTGTGCATGAGGACCAGGTGTTGGCCAACCCCAATACCGCCCCGTGGCGCCGCAAACTGGCCAGCGGGGTTGCCGGGTTCATGGAAGGTTTCATGCACTAAGTCGTTTCAATCACCACAGGTATGAACATGAGCATTATCCAGTTCAAAGACACACTCAGCGCCCATTTGCCGGACTCCTCGCCCGTCGCCGTGCCACTGGGCACACCGGTCGCGGTGGCCTCGACCTTGAGCGTGGAACGTAGCGACGGCGTCGAAACCGGCATCTGGGAATGCACGCCCGGGCGCTGGCGCCGGCAGATCAAAGCCCAGGAGTTTTGCCACTTTATCCAGGGACGGTGCACCTTCACCCCCGACAACGGGGAAATGCTCCACATAGAAGCCGGCGACGCACTGATGTTGCCGGCCAACAGCACCGGTATCTGGGACATCCAGGAAACCGTGCGCAAGACCTATGTATTGATCCTCTGATTCTTTGATCTTTGATCGCCTGCCATAAAAACAGCCCTAAAACCGCCAGGAAATCGAACCATGAGACCCATTGCCCTGTTGCCGCTGGTATTCGTCGCCACCCTCAGCCAAGCCGCCGAGACGGTGAAGATCTACAACTGGTCGGACTATATCGCCCCCGACACCACCAGGAACTTCCAGAAAGAAACCGGCATCGGTTTCACCTACGACGTGTACGACAGCAACGAAACCCTCGACGGCAAGTTGATGACCGGCAAATCCGGCTATGACGTGGTGTTCCCCTCCAACCACTTCATGGCCCGGCAGATCCAGGGCGGGGCGCTGAAGAAACTCGACAAGAGCCAGTTGCCCAACTGGAAGAACCTCAACCCGGTGCTGCTCAAGGCCCTGGAAAACAACGACCCGGGCAACGCCCACGGCTTCCCGTACCTGTGGGGCAGCACCGGTATCGGCTACAACATCGACAAGGTCAAGGCGGTACTCGGCGACAACGCCCCAGTGGATTCCTGGGACCTGATCTTCAAGCCCGAGAACATGCAAAAACTGCAGAAGTGTGGCGTCGCCATCCTCGACAACGGCCCGGAGCTGCTGCCGGCGGCGCTCAACTACCTGGGCCTGCCGCACCACAGCAAGAAGGCGGAAGACTACAAAAAGGCCGAGGACCTGCTGATGAAAGTGCGGCCATACGTGGCGTATTTCCACTCCTCGAAATACACCGCCGACCTGGCCAACGGCGACATCTGCGTGGCCGTCGGCTTCTCCGGCGACATCCTCCAGGCCGAAAGCCGCGCCAAGGAAGCCAAGAATGGCGTGAATATCGGCTACAACATTCCGAAAGAAGGCGCCGCCATCTGGTTCGACATGGTCGCCATGCCCGCCGATGCCCCGGATGAAAAAGCCGGCTATGCCTTCATGAACTACCTGCTACGCCCGGAAGTGATGGCCAGCATCACCAACTACGTGCACTACGCCAACGGCAATGCCGCGGCGGACAGCCTGGTGGACCCGGCAATCAAGAGCGACACCAAGGTGTACCCAAGTCCGGAAATGATGGGCAAGTTGTTCGCACTGGAAGCAATGCCGCTGAACATCGACCGGATTCGTACGCGGGTGTGGAACACCATTCGTACCGGGCGTTGATGATCGTTCCCACGCTCCGCGTGGGAATGCATCCTGTGACGCTCCGCGTCACGACTTCAAAAGCGCATGCGGAGCGTCCAGGGCGGCGTTCCCACGCCGCGGAATCAAGGATTCTCCAAGTCATGCCCCAACGACTGGATAAACAACGAAAACAGCTCCGGCTGCGACGAGATATCCAGCTTGGCATACAGGTGCCGACGATGAACCTTGACCGTATCCGGCGAGATATTCAGCCGTTCGGCCATGGCTTTTGACGAAAACCCGCGCAACACCAATCGCGCTATTTCCAGCTCCCGTTCCGACAACACACCACAGCCGAAATGACTCAACGCGTCCCGTATCTGGCTGGCCATTTCCGCCGGCGCGGCCACTCGCTGGGTGCTTTGCTGCCAATGCTGCTGCATCAACGGCAACACCCAGGCCGCGAGCATGGTCATCAACCCCGTTTCCTCGCCGGTAAACAACCGCTGCATCCCCAACGACAGCGATAACGTCCCCGCACCCGGCAATTGCAGGATGAATTGCACCTCGTCTTCCAGCACGTTGTCGTGGAAGTAATTGAGGAAGTATTCACTCTGGCGAAAATGATCCGGCGCCACTTCCTCAAGGCGGTACACGCCACTGGCATACCCCTCGCGACACGCCTGGAAAAACGGGTCCAACAGGTACAAGCCATTCAGATAAACCAGCATCGACGCCGGTTTGCTGCTCGGTTGTGCGTCGTATTCTTCCAGCGCTTCGGGCGGGCCATCGGCGGGGTAGAAGATCGCCAGGGCATTGTCGAAGGGCAGGCATTGGTGCAGCAACAGCACCAGTTGCTTCCAGAAACGCCCGGTGCCGATCTGTGCGACGGTACGCCCCAGGCCCGCGTGCATGCCGACTTCCCTGAACAGGCTCATGTGCAGCTCCACGCTAAGGATTCAGGCCGCAAGGGTTCGACTTTTGCCCGGCGGCGTCAAGGGGAGTACTCCAATAGGGGAATTGGCCGATTTACACAGAGTGTTTAAGTTGGCCGTCAGTCAGTGGGGAACATACCCTGCGCCGCTTCACCTTTTCGTTTCTGCCTCAAACCAAGAACAATCAAGAGGATAACGATATGAGTGCTCCTTCCACGCCCGACGGCGTGCTGAAACCCACCCTGAGCGTATTCGATGTAGTGGCCATCACCGTCTCGGCGGTCACCCCGGCCAGTTCAGTGTTCGTGATTGCGCCGTTTGCCATCCAGCAGGCCGGCAGCGGGGTGTTCCTGGCCTTTGTGATGGCCGCCTTGCTCGCGCTGATGTTCGCCTTTTGCTACGCCGAACTCGGGCGTGCCCACAACAGCGCCGGCGGCGAATACGTGTATGCCAAGCGGGTGTTCGGCGGCATGGCCGGCTACGCGACGTTCCTCACGGTACTGGTGATGCTGCTGTTTATCCCGCCGGTACTGGCCACCGGGGCGGCGACTTACCTGAATAACGCCCTCGGCACCCAATTCGATTCGCAAACCGTGGCCCTGGTGATTGTGGTGTGCAGCTACGCCCTGGGCATCCTCAATATCAAGCTGAATGCCTGGATCACCGGCACCTGCCTGCTGCTGGAAGTGGCGGCGTTGCTGGTGATCGTGTTTATCGGCTTCGGCAACCCGGTGCAGCCGGTCAGCGTGCTGTTGCAACCGCAAATCGTCGAGAACGGCGTGCTGCACCTGGCGCCCTGGGCGCTGGTCATCGGCGCGGTGGGCATCGGCCTGTTCTCGTTCAATGGCTACGGTCCCGCCGTCTTGCTGGCCGAAGACATGAAGTGCGGCGGCAAGGGCGTGCACAAGGCGGTGTTGTGGTCCCTGGGCCTGGTGGTGGTCATCGAGCTGGTGCCGATCACCGCCTTGCTGATCGGTGCGCCATCCCTCAGCGCGATGATCAGCAGCCCCGACCCGATCGGCTACCTGCTGACCAGCCACGGTAACGAAACCCTGTCGCGGCTGGTCAGCGCCGGGATCTTCCTGTCGGTATTCAACGCCATCGTCGCCATCGTCATCCAGATTGGCCGGGTGGTGTTCAGCAGCGGCCGCGATGCGCTGTGGACACCCACCATCAACAAACTCTTCACCCGGATTCATCCACGCTGGGATTCCCCGTGGTTGGCTACGCTGTTCCTGGCGGTCCCTTCGGCATTGCTCAGCTTCAGCTCCAACCTGGCGGACCTGACGTCTTTCAGCGTGCTGCTGATCATGCTGGTGTACCTGATCGTGGCGTTGAGCGCGTTGATGAGCCGGGTGTTGCTGCGTGACCGCGAGCACCCGTATCGCATGCCGTTGTGGCCGGTGCCGGCCTTGCTGGCGGTGCTGGGCGCCGGCTACCTGTTGGTGACCCTGGCGATTGCCGCCTCGGTTCGCGACATCATGATTATCATCGGCCTGTTGGCACTGTCGGTGATCCTGTATTGCATCAGTGGCCGGTTGAGTCCGGCGTTTCAGAAATTGTAAGGAGTGGTTATGCGTGCACGTCAATTGGGCATCACCTTGGGACTGGGTACGCCCGGTGAGTTGAATGCCATCACCGACGTTCCAGGGGTTCGGGTCGGCCACAGTACGATCAAGACCCGCATCGACGGCAAACAGGTACGTACCGGCGTGACGGCGATCCAGCCCCGGGCCGGTGCCGCGCGGTATCAGCCGTGTTTTGCCGGCTACCACGTGCTCAACGGCAATGGCGACGCCACGGGGCTTGAGTGGATCAGCGAATCGGGGTTGCTGACCACGCCGCTGGCGATCACCAACACCCACAGCATCGGGATTGTGCGCGACACGCTGATCGCCCTGGAGCGCGAAAGCCTCGAAGACCCCGCCGTGTACTGGTGCATGCCGGTGGTGATGGAAACCTACGACGGCTTGCTCAACGATATCTGGGGCCAGCACGTCGGCCCGGAGCATGTGCGCGAGGCGCTGGCCAACGCCGAATCCGGGCCGGTGGCGGAGGGCGCCGTGGGCGGCGGCACCGGGATGATCTGCCATGAGTTCAAGGGGGGCATCGGTACCGCGTCACGGCGCTTGCCGGCGGAGCAGGGTGGCTGGACCGTCGGTGTGCTGGTGCAGGCCAACCATGGCAAGCGTCAGGAACTGCGCGTGGATGGTTACCCGGTAGGCCGGCAATTGATGGACATCCCGTCACCCTTTGCCGATCGCGGCACACCCGGCATGGGATCCATCGTGGTGATCATCGCCACCGATGCGCCGTTGCTGCCCCATCAATGCCAGCGCCTGGCACAACGCGCGTCCATCGGGATTGCGCGCACGGGTGGCGGTACCGAGGACTCCAGCGGGGACCTGTTCCTGGCGTTCGCCACCGGCAATCAGGATTTGCCGGTGGCCGACTACGGGCGCAAGGGCTCGCCCCTCAGCACAGCCCTGCAAATGGTCAATAACGACCACATTTCACCGCTGTTCAGCGCGGCGGCGGAGGCCGTGGAAGAGGCGATCATTAATGCCATAGTGGCCGGCGAAGACATGACCACCGACCAGGGTGTGCGGGTGCCCGCGCTGGATGCCCACACGCTCCTGCAGGCATTGCGCCAAACCGGCTGGCGCGGCCAGTAAGTAAACTAAGTCTTGTCCCGGTAATACGGGACAAACACTTAAATAGTGGCCAATCAATACTAACAATGACACGGTGACACTTTCTTAGTGCACCTCAGTCAATACTTTGGATCCATTCGTGGCTAAATGTCTTTAGGAGTATTTAATATTTAAATAGCTGGATTTAAATAAGGCGCTATTTACCAGTGTTTGCAGGTTTTGTTCACCGGCCCAACTTTATCCTTGGATAAAAACCGCTGGACGAATGATTTCAGGTTGTGTCAGTTTTCTTTCGCCTTCAAAAGGGGCGAGTGATCGGACTTACTCGCCAGAGTGGGTCCGGTCGGACAAAAACTGTTCCACTTGCAAACAAGGAAGTACGTTTATGTCAAAAGTAAAAGACAAAGCTATTGTGTCGGCGGCTCAAGCAAGTACCGCTTACACCCAGATCGATAGCTTTAGCCATCAATACGACCGCGGTGGCAACCTCACGGTCAATGGCAAACCGTCGTTCACCGTTGACCAGGCCGCCGACCACCTGCTGCGTGAGAACGCCGCGTACCGGGACGTGGATGGCAACGGCAAGATCGATCTCACCTACACCTTCCTGACTTCGGCTTCGAACGCGACCATGAACAAGCATGGGATCACCGGGTTCAGCCAGTTCAACACCCAGCAGAAAGCACAGGCCGTACTGGCCATGCAATCCTGGGCCGATGTGGCCAATGTCACCTTCACCGAGAAAGCCTCCGGCGGTGACTTCCACATGACCTTCGGCAACTACAGCGGCGGCCAGGACGGCGCAGCGGCCTTTGCCTACCTGCCAGGCACCAACGCCAAGTACAACGAAAGCGGCCTTGACGGCACTTCCTGGTACCTGACGAACAACAGCTACACGCCGAACAAGACCCCGGACCTGAACAACTATGGCCGGCAGACCCTGACCCACGAAATCGGCCACACCCTGGGCCTGGACCACCCTGGCGACTACAACGCCGGGACCGGCAACCCTTCGTACAAAGACGCGGACTATGGACAGGACACGCGTGGCTACAGCGTCATGAGTTACTGGAGCGAGAGCAACACCAACCAGAACTTCAGCAAAGGCGGGGTAGAAGCCTACTCGTCCGGCCCGCTGATTGACGACATCGCCGCGATCCAGAAGCTCTACGGCGCCAACTACAACACCCGTGCCGGTGACACCACCTATGGCTTCAACTCCAACACCGGGCGTGATTTCCTCAGCGCCACTTCATCGGCCGACAAGCTGGTGTTCTCGGTGTGGGACGGTGGCGGCAACGACACCCTGGACTTCTCCGGTTTTACCCAGAACCAGAAGATCAACCTCAATGAAACCTCGTTCTCCGACGTTGGCGGCCTGGTGGGCAACGTTTCCATCGCCAAGGGTGTGACCGTGGAGAACGCCATCGGCGGTTCGGGCAACGACCTGCTGATCGGTAACGCAGCCGCCAACGTCCTCAAGGGCGGTGCCGGCAACGACATCATCTTCGGCGGCGGCGGTGCAGACCAGCTGTGGGGCGGCTCAGGCAACGACACCTTCGTGTTCGGCGCCAGCTCCGACTCCAAGCCGGGTGCGGCGGACAAGATCTTCGACTTCACCTCGGGTTCCGACAAGATCGACCTCACCGGCATCACCAAAGGTGCAGGCCTGACCTTCGTCAACGCGTTTACCGGTCATGCCGGCGACGCGGTGCTGTCCTACGCTTCGGGTACCAACCTGGGCACATTGGCCGTGGACTTCTCCGGGCACGGCGTGGCGGATTTCCTCGTCACCACCGTTGGCCAGGCAGCCGTCAGCGACATCGTGGCCTGATACACGCGTAAAGGAGGGTGGCGCACACGCGCCGCCCTCTGCCCTTGCATCCACCCCATGAACGGGCGAAGGTGATGACGCTATTTCGCAGTACCGTGGCCTGGAGTTTCCAGGTGTTGCTTATGTCGGCAGGAGCCACAGCAATGGCAAGCAGTCTGGTTTTACCTACTTCCGCGCAGTTGGCCGGGCATTGGGCGCTGCATCAGCAAGAGCAGGTGTGCGCACTGGACTTGATTGAGCAGGCTAACGCGTTGGGGGGCGATGTGGAGTGCGCCGGACAATGGCTGGGGGAAGCCCCCGTTAGTTGGACGCCTACTCCCGATGGTATTTGGCTGATGAATGCCGAAGGCACCGGCATAACCCATTTGAATCGCCAGAAAGAAGGCGAATATGAAGGTCGCGCAAAAAACGGCGCGGTATTGATATTGCAACGTGCACCGTAATAGTTCGTTATAACGATATAACCCGATTTTAATGTTTGCCCGCCCCTTATTGGGGCGCTCGGTAAACTATTGCGCGTCATTCGGCTCAGGGAAGATCAGGCAACATGGCGAAGACCACTCCCGTTGCACCACTGTTCAAGGCACTCGGCGACTACAAAAGTATTCTGATCAGTATTGGCTGTTTCACGGCATTGATTAACGTATTGATGTTGGTGCCGTCGATTTATATGTTGCAAGTCTACGACCGCGTGCTGTCTTCACAGAACGAAACCACCCTGGTGATGTTGACGCTGATGGTGGTGGGGTTCTTCGCCTTTATCGGTGTGCTGGAGGTGATCCGCAGCTTTATCGTGATTCGCATCGGCAGCCAACTGGAGCGGCGTTTCAACCTGCGGGTCTACAAGGCCGCTTTCGAGCGCAACCTGCAACGGGGCGAAGGCCATGGCGGGCAATCCCTGGGGGACCTGACCCACATCCGCCAATTCATCACCGGGCCTGCGCTGTTCGCGTTTTTCGACGCGCCGTGGTTTCCGATCTATCTGTTCGTGATTTTCCTGTTCAACGTGTGGCTGGGTGTCTTGGCCAGTGCCGGTGCCGTGCTGCTGATTGCCCTGGCGTGCCTTAACGAATACCTGACCAAAAAGCCTCTGGGTGAAGCCAGCGGTTATTCCCAGCAATCCACCCAATTGGCCACCAGCCACCTGCACAACGCCGAAACCATCCAGGCCATGGGCATGCTCGGTGCATTGCGCAAGCGCTGGTTCAAGGTGCATTCGCAGTTCCTGGGCCTGCAGAACAAGGCCAGCGACACCGGCTCGATCATCAGTTCCCTGAGTAAATCCCTGCGCCTGTGCCTGCAATCGTTGGTGCTGGGCCTGGGTGCGCTCCTGGTGATCAAGGGCGACATGACCGCCGGGATGATGATCGCAGGCTCCATTTTGATGGGTCGGGTGTTGAGCCCCATCGACCAGTTGATTGCCGTGTGGAAGCAATGGAGTTCGGCCAAACTGGCCTACCAGCGCCTGGACAACCTGATGCGCGAGTTTCCGCCCCAGGGCGAGCAGATGGCCTTGCCGGCGCCCAAGGGCAATGTGAGTTTCGAGCAAGTCAGCGCAGGCCCGCCGGGGCGACGCGTGCCAACCTTGCATCAAGTCAGCTTCAACCTGACTGCGGGCGAAGTGCTCGGCGTGCTGGGTGCTTCCGGCTCCGGCAAGTCGACGCTGGCCCGCGTGCTGGTGGGCGTATGGCCAACCCTGGCGGGCACCGTGCGCCTGGACGGAGCCGACATTCATCGCTGGGACCGCGACGACCTCGGGCCGCATATCGGTTATCTGCCCCAGGACATCGAACTGTTCAGCGGCAGCATCGCCGACAACATCGCGCGCTTTCGCGAAGCCGACCCGGATTTGGTGGTGCAGGCCGCCCAACAGGCAGGCGTGCACGAATTGATCCTGCGCTTGCCCCACGGCTACGACACCGTGCTCGGTGACGAGGGCAGCGGCCTGTCCGGTGGGCAGAAACAACGGGTCGCCCTGGCCCGCGCGCTGTACGGCGGGCCACGCCTGATCGTGCTCGACGAGCCCAACTCCAACCTCGACACCGTGGGTGAAGCCGCCCTGGCCAGCGCGATCATGCAGATGAAAGCCCAGGGCAGCACGGTGGTGCTGGTGACTCACCGTTCCTCGGCGTTGGCCCAGGCCGACAAGCTGCTGGTGCTGAACGAAGGTCGTTTGCAGGCATTTGGTCCGAGCCAGGACGTGCTGCGCGCACTGTCCGGCCAGCAGGAAGCACCACGAGAAAAGGCCGGGGTCAGCCTCAGCCGTCAGTATCAAGCCGGAAGGAATCCAGGCGCATGAGCAGCGACAGCAGCATTCAAATCAACCGCGATTACGAACAGACCCACCCCGAGCACGACGCGCGTTTCTTCGCCCGCATGGGCTGGCTGCTGACGGTGGTCGGCGCCGGCGGGTTTTTCCTCTGGGCCAGTCTGGCGCCGCTGGACCAGGGGATCCCGGTACAAGGCACGGTGGTGGTCTCGGGCAAGCGCAAGGCGGTGCAAACCCTGAGCCCCGGCGTGGTCAGCCGGATCCTTGTGCGTGAGGGCGAGGCGGTGAAGCAGGGCCAGCCGCTGTTCCGTCTCGACCAGACGCAGAACCAGGCCGACGTGCACTCCCTGCAAGCCCAGTACCGCATGGCCTGGGCCAGCGTGGCACGGTGGCAGAGCGAGCGGGATAACCAGTCGACGATCACCTTTCCGCCCGAGCTGAGCGGCAACCCGGATCAAGCCCTGGCACTGGTCCTCGAAGGCCAGCGTCAACTGTTCAGTAGCCGCCGCGAAGCCTTTGCCCGGGAACAGGCCGGGATTCGCGCCAGTATCGAGGGCGCTACGGCGCAACTGAACGGCATGCGTCGCGCCCGTAGTGACCTGACGGCCCAGGCGCAATCCCTGCGTGACCAGTTGAACAACCTGCAACCCCTGGCCGACAACGGCTACATCCCGCGCAACCGGCTGATGGAATACCAGCGGCAACTGTCCCAGGTGCAACAGGACCTGGCGCAGAACACCGGCGAAAGCGGGCGGGTGGAGCAGGGCATCCTCGAGTCGCGCCTCAAGTTGCAGCAGCACAGCGAGGAGTACCAGAAGGAAGTGCGCAGCCAACTGGCCGACGCGCAGCTGCGCAGCCTGACCCTGGAACAACAACTGACCTCCGCCGGTTTCGACCTGCAGCACAGCGAGATCAACGCGCCCGCCGATGGCATCGCGGTCAACCTGGGCGTGCACACCGAAGGCGCCGTGGTGCGTGCCGGTGAAACCCTGCTGGAAATCGTGCCCCAGGACACCCGCCTGGAAGTCGAAGGGCGCCTGCCGGTGCACCTGGTGGACAAGGTCGGTGCGCACTTGCCGGTGGACATTCTCTTCACCGCCTTCAATCAGAGCCGCACGCCGCGGGTGCCGGGGGAGGTGAGCCTGATCTCCGCCGACCAGATGCTCGACGAAAAAACCGGCATGCCTTACTACGTGCTGCGCACCACCGTCAGCAGCAGCGCCCTGGAGAAACTCCATGGCCTGGTGATCAAGCCGGGGATGCCCGCCGAGATGTTCATCCGCACCGGCGAGCGCTCCTTGCTCAATTACCTGTTCAAGCCGCTGCTGGACCGCGCCGGCTCGGCATTGACCGAGGAATGAGCATGAAGCCGATGTTCATCGCCTTGCTGCTCGCCTGCAGCAGCGCCCAGGCCGCCATGGGCCCGTTCGATGTCTACGAACAGGCCCTGCGCAACGACCCGGTATTCCTTGGTGCCATCAAGGAGCGCGACGCCGGCCTGGAAAACCGCACCATCGGCCGCGCCGGCCTGCTGCCCAAGCTCTCGTACAACTACAACAAGGGCCGCAACAACTCCCAGGCCACCTTGCCCGACGGGCGCGGCGGCAATTATCACGATGACCGCAACTACAACAGCTATGGCTCCACGTTCACCCTGCAACAGCCGCTGTTCGACTACGAAGCCTATGCCAACTACCGCAAGGGCGTGGCCCAGGCACTGTTTGCCGACGAGAGCTTCCGCGACAAGAGCCAGGCGCTGCTGGTGCGGGTGCTGACCTATTACACCCAGGCGTTGTTTGCCCAGGACCAGATCGACATTGCCCGCGCCAAGAAAAAGGCCTACGAGCAGCAGTTCCAGCAGAACCAGCATCTGTTCCAGCAGGGTGAGGGCACCCGCACCGACATCCTGGAAGCCGAGTCGCGCTATGAGCTGGCGACTGCCGAGGAGATCCAGGCGCTGGATGAACAGGACGCCTCGCTGCGCGAACTCGGGGCGCTGATTGGCGTGCAGAGCGTCAATATCAACGACCTGGCGCCGCTGAACCCGGGGTTTGCCGCCTTCACCCTAACCCCGGCCAATTACGACACCTGGCACGAACTGGCGCTGACCAACAACCCCAACCTGGCCTCGCAACGCCAGTCCGTGGAAGTGGCGCGTTATGAAGTGGAGCGCAACCGTTCGGGGCACCTGCCACGCATCACGGCGTATGCCAGCTCGCGCCAGCAGGAATCCGACAGCGGCAACACCTACAACCAGCGCTACGACACCAACACCATCGGCATCGAAGTCAGCATGCCGTTGTATGCCGGTGGCGGCGTCTCGGCTTCCACCCGCCAGGCCAGCCGCGCCATGGAGCAGGCCGAGTACGAACTGGAAGGCAAGACCCGCGAAACCCTGATCGAACTGCGGCGCCAGTTCAGTGCTTGCCTGTCGGGCGTCAGCAAGTTGCGGGCGTATCAAAAGGCGCTGACCTCGGCCGAAGCGCTGGTGGTCTCGACCAAGCAAAGCATCCTCGGCGGCGAGCGGGTCAACCTCGATGCGCTGAACGCCGAGCAGCAGTTGTACAGCACCCGTCGCGACCTGGCCCAGGCACGGTACGACTACCTGATGGCCTGGACCAAATTGCATTACTACGCGGGCAACTTGCGTGACACCGACCTGGCCAAGGTGGACGAGGCGTTTGGTCCTGAGAGCCGCTGATGCCTGGACGAGTAGCACTTGGTGCAAGGGAGCTTTGGTGGCATGGGCGTTTGTTTTGGCAAGGGAGCTTGTTGTGGCAAGGGAGTTTTCTGTGGCAAGGGCGCTTGTTGTGGCGAGGGAGCTTGCTGTCGCGAGGGAGCTTGCTCCCGCTGGGGCGCGAAGCGCCCCCAAAATCCCAAACCCAAAAAAACACAAACCCCGCTCAAAAGGCGGGGTTTGTGTTTATAGACACTCCAGCTGCGTGGGGCTGGTTATCTACAGGATCTCAGAGTTTCAGGAGCTTCGCGCCTGGCGTTTCATCTCAGGGGTC
>NZ_JACARS010000079.1:0-514 GCF_013386485.1 Pseudomonas sp. P7758
CCAGCAACCAACCCCCGCCCCGGTCCACCCGCGCGCCGCCCAGCCCGCCCAACAGGCCAAGCACGATGGCGATGGTCATCGCAATCGCCGTGGCTGCCAGGCCGATGAACAACGACTGGCGAGTACCATGGATCACCCGCGAAAAAATATCCCGCCCCGACTGATCGGTGCCGAACCAGTGGGCCAGGCTCGGCGAATGAAACGCATCGCGGGGCACGATGGCCAGCGGGTCGCTGTAGGCGAACAACTGCGGCACCAGCGCCGCGACGATCACCAGCAACAGAAAGGTAATCGCCAACAGCGGGCCGAGGCGCAGCGTGCGAGTGGTGCGCTGAATCCGCAGCGCGGGCAGCGGTGTTTCCAGGGTCAGGCCACTCATGCTGGAAGCTCCTGTTGGCGAGGGTCGACCCACAGGTACAGCAGGTCGACCAGAATATTGGCGAGCACGTAACCGGCGGCGACCACCAGGCTGATGCCGATGGTCAGCGGCAGGTCCTGGGCCTGCACCGCCTGG
>NZ_JACARS010000079.1:559-3039 GCF_013386485.1 Pseudomonas sp. P7758
CAGCGGAATCGCCAGGGCGAACGACGGCAACACCAGGGTGCGCCAGCCATCACTGCCTGCCGGCGGGAACAGCCGCAGGCCGAACGCAAACACCGCCAGCAGCAGAATCCCCAGCCAGAAGTGCGGCAGCGCGGCGGCCAGGGTTTCGGCCAACGAGGCCAGGCTGGCAACCCAGCGTCGCCGGCCGGCGGTCAGCACCGTCAGCGCCAGCACCAGGACCCAGGCCAGGGCGAGGGACGTCAGGGTCAGCTCCAGGGTCGGCCAGGATTGCTCGGCGAGGACGCGGGTCACCGGCAGGTGCTGGGAATAGGAAACCCCCAGGTCACCCTGCACCAGTCGCCCGAGGTACAACGCGTATTGCACCGCCAGTGGTTTGTCGAGGCCGTACTCGCGGGTGGCTTCGGCGATGGTCTCGGGGGTGGGGTTGCCGCTCGGGCCGCCAAGGATCGCCTGCACCGGATCGCCGGGCATCAGGCGCAAGGCAAAGAACGTCAGCGTGGCCACCGCCCAGAGCACCAGCACGCCGCCGGCAAGGCGCCACAGCGCACGTTTGCCGAGCCGGGCCAGGCGCTCGCGCCGTGGGTTGGCAAGTGATGTGTCGCTCATTTGTTCACCCATGCGTCATAGAGATAAGTCACCGCCAGCGACGGCTCCAGCCGCACGCCCTGGGTGGTCTTGTAGATACCCAGCCGCGTGCTTTGCGGGTAGGTGGTCAATTGCAGGTACTGGCTGGAAGCGATTTTCTGCGCCTGGTAATACAGCGCCCGGCGCTGCTCGCTGTCCTGGGTGGTGAGGGCTTGCCGGATCAGCGTGTCGAACGCCGGGTCACTGAAGCCTGCGGTGTTCTGGTGGTAACCACCGACACCCGCCGGGCTGATGAACTCACTGCCGAAGATGATCCGCAGCACGTCGGCGGTGTTGGTGTTCCAGTAGCCGAGGCGAATGTCGTAGTCCCAGTCGGCCTGGCGTTTGGTGGCCTGCACGTCACTCATCTGGTCGACGATCAGCTCGAAGCCGACCTGCCGGGTGGTGGCCTGCACCTGTTCCCACAAGGTGTATTCCGACGGTGGCGTGCGGTTGCCCATCACCACGTGGACTTGCAGGCGCTTGCCGTCCTTGGTGCGGTAGCCCTCGCTGTCGCGCTGGGTCCAGCCGGACTGGTCGAGTAACTGCGCAGCCCGGGCCGGGTCGTAATCCTGGGCGTGCTGGAACTCCGGGCTGTAGAAGCGCGTGGCTGGGCTCAGCGGCCCGCCGGCGCGGGGGAATTCGTTGAAGTACACGCTCTTCAACGCGCCTTCGATGTCGGAGCTGCGCACGAAGGCTTCGCGCACTCGCACGTCATCGAACGGCGCACGGGTGATGTTCAGCGTGCCGTTGGTGGGGTTGCCGGGGCGTTGGGCGATCACCAGGGTCAGGTCCGGGTTGCGTCGAGCGGCCTCGTGGGATTCGGGCGGCAACGCTTCGATCACGTCGACCTCGCCAGCCTGCAACGAGGCGAAGCGCACGGAAGGTTCCTGGATGAACTTCCAGACGATCCGGTCGAGCCAGGCCGGGCCCTGGTGCTTGGCGGTGGGTGGCGCCCAGTTGTAGTCGGGGTTGCGCACCAGCTCGACCTGGCTTTGCCGGTCCCAGCGCACGACCTTGAACGGGCCGCTGCCGACCGGGCTTTCGCAGTTCACATCGCGCGAGCGCAGCAATGCCGTGGGGGACTCGATGCCGAGGAAGCCTTGGGCGAGGACTTCAAGAAAGGCCGCGTACGGCGTGGCGAGGTGCACCACTGCGGTGTATTCGTCGAGCACGTCGGTGCTGCGGTATTGGCGGATGTAGCCGCCTGCGGTGCTGGATTGGGTCTTGGGGTTGGCCATGTGGTCGAGGTTGGCCTTGACCGCCGCGGCGTTGAACGGGGTGCCGTCGGTGAAGTGCACGTCGTTGCGCAGGTGGAAGGTGTAGGTCAGGCCGTCGGGGGAGACTTCCCAGGTCTTGGCGAGCCAGGGGCCGATGCGGCCGTCGGCGTCCATCGAGACCAGGGAGTCGAGGTACTGCTGGGCGACGAACACCTGGGGCATGTCGCCGGCCACGTGGGGGTCGAGGCAGGTGGGTTCGCGGTCGGTGGCGTAGACCAGGGTGCCGCCCTTTACCGGTTGGTCACTGCGTGTGACGGTGGAGCTGCCTTGGCCACAGCCCAGGAGCAGGCCGCAGAGTGTGGCGGTGCCGATAAGGAGCAACGCACTGGATCGTCGCGGGTAAGGGGCGGGTTCTTGCATGATGGGTCAGGCCTAAAGTCCGGGAACTGAGTCATTGCACAAGGCATGCCGGGTTTTTGGGCCTGTAAACAGGGGGGATTGGAGGGTTGGGGGATTGCTGAAAACGACAATGTGTGTGGGAAGTGTTGGTCAGGCAACAGCTCGGCCTTGGGGGGGCGTGAGGTTTGAGTACATATCCGTTGCTGCGGTAACGGCGGCTATTGGTTCCGCTCTTAC
>NZ_JACARS010000008.1:0-47749 GCF_013386485.1 Pseudomonas sp. P7758
CCCAATGGCTGGAGGTAGAGATCCACTGCAGCGGCCCCTTGTTGTTTGGCCTGATTGGCCTGGACAGCCGCGAAGATTCGTCCGCCGCACCGGACACTACCTACGGCCTGGGGAGAAACCCCAACGCGCCCGCGGAGCAGTTGGGTTACGTCGACCTGGCGTTCGAAGCGGCGCAAGGAGACGGCCAGGCCATGCAGTCACTTGTGTCAAACCCCGAAGGCGGCCTCTGGGCTCCCCAACCGGCCATCCACCCCAAGACACTCATGGGCTTTGCCCGTCCCGGCCGACCGTTTCCGGAACCCATCGTCACCCTGACCACCCGGATCCGCGCACAGACCACCATCCACCCGGCGAACCGTCTGACCCTCAGGCAAGACGTTCCCCTCGATGGCTCACTGGTCCTGGATTTGCGTTACCTCTAAGCCCTGTGATCATTTTAGGAACTGCGTCATGAAGACCTATCCAACCTTGCTGGCCCTGGGCTGGCTGCTGAGCACCCAGGCGTTTGCCGACGGCATGGTGCCCGACACCTCGGTGGTGATCGTCAACGAGGCCGACGGCGAAGCTTCGGTGTCGGTGACCAACACCGACGGCAAACTGGCCCTGCTGCACGTCACCCTGGAAGACATTCCGGAAGACACCGAATCGCTGCTGTTCGTCACCCCGCCCCTGTCCCGGGTCGAGGCCGATAAAAGCCAGCTGGTGCGCTTTATCCTGCGCAACCCCACGCCCCTGAAAACCCAACGCCTGAAGCGGGTGATCTTCGAAGGCATGCCCAAGGACCGTGACGCCGCCCAGGCTGGCCATGCGCGGGTGGGCGTGACCGTGCGCCAGAACCTGCCGGTGATCATTCATCCCAAGGGCCTGGCGCCGAACCGCACACCCTGGACCGGGCTGACCTGGTCGTTGAACGCCGGTCACCTGAACGTCGCCAACCCCACGCCTTACGTGGTGCGCCTGGCCCAGGAGCTGCAATTGCTGCCCGGCAAGCAGAGCCTGGTGCTGCCGCGCACTTATGTGTTGCCCGGCGAAACCCTGCGGCTCAGCACGCCCCACACCGCCACGGCCGTACGCCTGCAACCGGCCACCGTGTACGGCTTTGCCGTCGCCGCCTATGAAGCACCGATAACCGCCGCAAACGCTGAATAACGAAGTGACAGCCCTGTGACTGTCACCGGGAAGCCCGCCAACCGTTGCCGGCTTCCATAACCTGAGTGCCTTTACGTGAACACAGTAACCACTGACCCGGCTGGCGAAGCCGTGCCCGACTGTCCTTTACGCCCCGCCCGGATGCGGGCCGCGCTGCCACTGACCATGGCGTTGCTGTCGGCCGATGCCTGGGGCGACGCCTTCGACGCGCAAACCCTGCACCAGCGCGGTATCGACCCGGAACTGGCCTACCTGTTGCTGGACGCACCGCGCTACACCAGCGGCCGCCACGCCGTGAGCCTGACGGTGAACGGCCAGCGCCGTGGCCGCCTTGATGTGCAGTTCGACAGCCAGGGCGCGCTGTGCTTCGACCGCCCGCTGCTGGACGCGGCCGACCTGGTGATACCGGCCCCGCTGGCCGACAGCCGCTGCCATGACTTCCTCGGCGAATACCCGCAAACCGTGGTGGAGCAAGACCCCGCCAGCCTGAGCGTGAGCCTGATGGTGCCCACCGATGCCCTGCGCCCGCGCCAACGTGAGCTGTCCGGTTATGAAACCGGAGGGTTCGCCGGCTTGCTCAACTACGACCTCACCGGTTTGTACAACCGTTATGGCGACGACGCCAGCCGCTTCGGCTCGGCCAATACCGAGCTGGGCTTCAACGCCGGCGACTGGATCGTGCGCAGCCGCCAGGTACAGACCTGGCAAGACTCCCGGTCCCGCAGTACCCACCTGGAAGCCTATGCCCAGCGCACCTTCGCCGAGCAGCAGGCGGTGTTGCAGGCCGGGCAGATCAACCTCTACAACCCGGTGCTGTCGTCCGCGCAGATCACCGGCATGCAGCTGTTTACCGAACAGGCCCTGCAGGACCAGGAACAGGGCTCGACCATCAGCGGCATCGCCAACAGCCCGGCCCAGGTCGAGGTACGCCAGAACGGCGCGCTGATTCACTCCACGGTGGTGCCGGCCGGGCCGTTCTCGCTGACCGACGTGAGGCGCCTGAACACACGCTCCGACGTTGAAGTGACAGTCAAGGAAAGCACCGGCGAAGAGCGGCGCTTCACCGTGCCGGCGGCGATGCTCGGCATCGGCTTGCCAGCGCCGGGTTACTCGTTGGGAGCAGGCCGGGTGCGCAATATCGGCGATACACGGGGCGACGATCCATGGGTAATCAGCGGCGGCTGGAGCGGTGCGTTGAACCCGCGCCTGAGCCTGGGGGCCGGCGCACTGGCTGCCGAAGACTACCGCGCCACAGGTGCCAGCCTCGGCCTGTTGCCGTGGCCAGACGGCCACGTACAACTGTCGACCCAGATTGCCGATGCCCAACGCCTGGGTGAACGCGGCGTACAGACCGACCTGAGCCTGTCCCAGCGCCTGGGCCGGCAATGGTCGATCACCGCCGGCGCCTCCCACCGCACCATGGGCTACCGGGAGCTGGAAGACGCCGCCTACTACGACTCACGGGACGACGAAGGTCGCCTCACCCGCTATCGCGACCAGCAGAGCCTGGCCCTGGGCTGGGCCCATCCATGGCTGGGTGCCTTCAATGCCGGCCTGTCGCGCACCACCACGTTCAACGGCGAAAACAGCAGCCGTGCCCTGGCCTCATGGGGCACCAGCGTGCGCGGCGTGTCGCTGTCGGCCAGTGCCGAGTGGCAGGTCAGCGGCCGGCAGAATAACGAGAACGCGGTGTACCTGAACCTGAGCGTGCCACTGGGTGAGAACCGGCGTGGGCGCTCCTGGGTGCGCAACTCCGGTGGCGAGCATCGCATCGGCCTGGGGGTGAACGAGCAGGTCAACGATCAACTCAGTTACCGGGTCAGTGCCGAGCACGACAGCCGCGACCAACAAGTGGAATCCACCCTCGGCGTCTCCTATCTGCCGCGCTATGCACAACTGGACATGAACTACAGCCGCTCGGACGCCGAACGTTCCAGCTACCAGGGCGGCGCACGCGGTGCGGTGGTGGCCCACAGCGGTGGCGTGACCTTCTCGCCTTATCCGGTGCGCGAGACCTTTGCGCTGGTGTCTGTCGGCGATATGGCCGGGGTCAAGCTCACCACGCCCAGCGGCCCGGTGTGGACCGACTTCCAGGGCCAGGCCGTGGTACCGCAGGTGTCCGCCTACGGGCGCAGCCCCGTGGAAGTGCAAACCCAGTCGCTGCCGCGCAACGCCGATATCAGCAACGGCCTGGCCGTCATCAGCGCCGGGCGCGGCGCGGTGGATCGCGTGGAATTCGGCGTGGCCCTGACCCGTCGTGCCTTGCTCACAGTGACCACCGACCACGGCACGCCGCTGCCCCGTGGCGCCACGGTGAGTACCGTCGATGGCGAGTTCGTGACCCTGGTGCAGGAAGGCAGCCAGGTGTTCCTGCCGAACGTGCTGGACCCACGCCCCCTGTGGGTCAAGGCACCGGGCATGAGCCGCTGTGAACTGCAGGTTGAACTCGCGGAAAAAGCCGACCCGCAGGTGTATTTCGAAACCGCCCCGGCCCGCTGTGTAATGCCATGAGGAAGACTGTGATGAAGCGATTGTTACTGCTGGGATTGGCCCTGGGCACCATCGCCCAGGGCCGGGCGCACGCCGACGAATGCCAACTGACCCTAAGCCAGTCGCGCCTGGATTTCGGCGTGATGAACCGCGCCGTGCAGCGCAACCCCGGCGCAGAAATCCTGCTGGGAGAACGCCGCCTGAGCCTCAACCTGAACTGCCCGACGCCCACCGATATGCACGTGTTCTACCGGGCCCTGGCCGCGACCGCCGAGCGCTACCGCTTTACCGAGCGTGGCAGTTACCGCGTGCACATCAGCGATGCGGTACTCGACGGCCAGGCTGTTGAACTGGGGTTGACCAGCGGGCAAGGCCAGGCGCCCAGTGCCAGGGGCAGGACACTCGACTGGCGGCCCGACCAGGCCATCGTACCGTTGCGCGACGGTGCGCCGACCACCGGCAGCAGCTTCTCGGCGCAATTGCTGGTCAATGCCTGGGCGCAGGCCGACGCCCTGCAAGTGCGCGACGCGGTGACCTGGGAAGCCAGCGGCTTGATCGACGCCGTCGCCAGCGGCCGCGCACGGGAGTTGTCGCTGCAAGCCGGCTTCGCTCCGGCGGCCTGCGAGACCACGCTGTCCAACGGCGGCATCATCGACTTTGGCCGTATGTGGTCCAGGAGCCTTAACACCGACAAGGAAACCGGGCTGGTCTCCCGCAGCCTGCTGCTGAGTATCGGCTGCGACGGCCCGACTCATTTCGCCTTGCGCATGCATGACAACCGCAAAGGCTCGGCCACCGGCGGCATCGACGAAACCGCCTACGGCCTGGGAGTGGACGACAGCCGTAATAAAATCGGCCGGTACTTCCTCTATTTCGACCCCTTCGACCTGCGCGCCGATGCCCTGCCCCAGGTATATCGCACCGACTCCACCACCGGTGGCGTGGCCTGGAGCAGCTCCAGCGCCTACCCCATTCCCATCGGCAGCAGCAGTTTGCTCGGCTTTACCGCTCTACCCGGCAGCAATGCCGGCCCCACCGCGATCCAGAACCTGAGTGGGCAGATCAGCGTGCGCGCCGTCCTGTCCCCCATGAACAGCCTGGACCTGCGTACGGAAGTACTGCTCGACGGTTCGGGCACGATTGAAATCATCTACCTCTGATCAAGGAGTATGGTCATGCACCTACGCCAGCTTTCTCTCGCAACACTTGCCCTGCTGACCCTCAGCAGCGGTGCCACGGCAGCCTCCAGTGTCGAACTCGGCGTCACCGGCTTGCTCACTCCCAGTGCCTGTACACCGGCGCTGTCGAGCAACGGGCTGATCGACTACGGCAAGATTTCCCAACAGGAGTTGAACATTGATCGCGGCAAACGCCTGCCGGTGCGCTACCTGAGCGTGACCATCAACTGCGAGGCAGCGACTCGCTACGCCCTGCGCATGAGCGACAACCGCGACGGCACCGCCAACGTCAACAGCGAAATTTACTACGGGCTGGGCCTGGACCCGAGTGGCAACAAGATCGGGCTGTACTCCCTGACCTTCGACCCCAAGCAGACGGTGATCGACAGCCTGCCGGAGGTTTACGGCACCGAGTCCACCAGCGGCGGGATCGCCTGGCGCACCGCCAACAGCAACCCGATCGACATCGGTTCGCGCAGCTTTCTCGGCTTTACCGACACCGTCGGCAGCACCAGCGGGCCGACGGCCTTCCAGACGCTGAGCAGCCTGGTCAGGGTCGATACGGTGATCGCTGCCAAGAACAATCTCGACCTCAGCAGCGACGTGCATATCGATGGTTCCAGCACTATGGAAGTGCTGTACCTCTAGACCTTTTCGCTGGTCACGCCGACATACCGCGCACGCCCGGCGCCCAACCCCGCGATGATCGCGCCCAGGCCGATCACCGCGAAAATCCAGCCGGTGGCGTTCCAGCCACCGGTCCAGTCATGCACCAGCCCGACCGCGAACGGCCCCATGGACGCCAGGGTGTAGCCGATGCCCTGGGCCATGCTCGACAGGTTGGCGGCTACATGGGAGTCCCGTGAACGCAGCACGATCAAGGTCAGCGCCAGGCTGAAAGTGCCACCCTGGCCCAGGCCCAGCAGAATCGCCCAGCCCCACAAGCCGTCCAACGGTGCATACAGGCAACCGAACAGGCCGCCCAGGGTCAGCACCATCACCACCACGATGGCCAGGCGCTGGTCCTTGCCGCGGGTGGCCAGCCAGGGCGCAGCCAGGGAACTGGCCAGTTGCACAATCACCGAACCGGAAAGCACCAGGCCCGCCTGGGTGGCGCTCAGGCCACGGCCGATCAGGATCGACGGCAGCCAGCCAAACACAATGTACGCCAGGGAGGATTGCAGGCCCATGTACAGGGTCACCTGCCAGGCCAGCGGATCACGCAACAAGCCCTTCACGCGATAGGCCACCTGGTGCGCGCCGTGTTTCTGGCCAACTTGCGGCAACCAGAACAACGCCGCGACCAACGCCGGGAGAATCCAGAACCCCAGGCCGATGTTCCAGCTGTCGCCGAAGTAATGACTCAGCGGCACCGTGGATCCCGCCGCCAGCGCTGCACCCAGGCACAGGGCCATGGTGTACACGCCGGTCATGGTGCCGGCCTGTTTGGCGAAATCGCGCTTGACGATACCGGGCAACAGCACCCCGATGATGCCGATACTCGCACCCGCCAGCAGGCTGCCGGCGAACAGCCCGGCCTCACCGAATGAACTGCGCAGGATGATGCCGCCGGCCAGGGTCAGCAGAATGCCCAGCACCACCCGCTCGGCGCCAAAACGTCGGGCCAGGATCGGAGCCAGTGGCGCGAACAGGCCCAGGCACAAGACGGGCAGCGTCGTCAGCAACCCGGCCTTGGCCGCCGAGAGACCCAGGCTGTGGGAGACCTCAGCGAGCAGCGGCGCCATGCTCGACAACGCCGGGCGCAGGTTCAGCGCCACCAGGATCAGGCCCAACAGCAACAACCACGGACGGCTTACCACCGGCGGGCTGTGCTGGACCTCATCGTCATCGGCTTCGGCGTCGATCAGCAGTTCATCAAGGGCATTTTCTGAACGGGGCATGGTGGTCTCGGGTTCAAGGTTCATTGATCAACTGCCGGGACAGGGCCTTGGCGCGTTCCGGGTCCTGTTGTTCCACGGCATCGAGCAAGGCGCCGTGCAGGTCGAACACCGCTTGCCGGCGCGGCTGGATGTTCAGGGTCTGGCGCAGTTGCGCGCCGACAATGCTCGAGAAGTACTGATACAGCTCGCTCAAGGCCGGGTTGTGGGCCGCGTCCACCAGGCGTTTGTGGAACACCAGGTCGCAGCTGATGTAGTGCTCAAGATCACCATGGTAATGGTCGCCGCTGGCGTTGAGGGCCGCGCGCAAAGCGACCAGGTCTTCATCGGTGCGGCGCAACGCGGCCAAGCCGACTGCCTCGACTTCAAGAATCTGCCGCGTCTCCTGCGCCTGAGCCAGGGTGCAGTGGGACAAGGCTTTCATCGCTCCCAGCGGGTCGGTCATGGAGCGCAAATAGCTGCCGTCGCCCTGGCGGATCTCGATCAACCCGGAGAATGCCAATACGCGCATGGCTTCACGCACGGTGTTGCGGCTGATCCCCAACTCGGCAGACAACTCGGGCTCGGTGGGCAGGCGTTCGCCGATGGCCCATACGCCTTGGGTGATGCGCTGGCGCAACTGTTCGAGGGCTTGATCGACGAGGGAGCGTTTGATCAGGGGGGCGATGTCTGTCATGGGTTTCGTCCTTTCATCCAATCATAGGATGAATTTTCCCACAGCCTATTCGGAGTTGCCTACAAAGGCAACGCACTAGGGTTCTTGGGCAGGCAAAGGAGCAGTATTTTCGATTGGTAAAATTACCCTCAGAGGGTAATTATTGGACTCAGGTGTCTTATGGAAAAGTACACACCTCATTACGATCTGGCGGTGATAAAGGCGGATGTCAGGCGGCTTGGAAAGCAAGCATTTACTCAAAGCGCACGCCGTTGCGGCGAGGATCTTGATTTAAGCATCGAACAAATGCAGGCGGTCATTTTCGAGTTGAAAAACACGATGTTATACAAGTCGATGACCACTCATGACGACCATCGAGTTTGGCAAGATGTGTATCACATTCACTCACATGATCTGGAGATCTACATCAAGGTGACCTACCGCACGGATGGTAAACCTCCGGTGATCTCCTTCAAGGAGAAAAACCCATGAAAACAGAGCAATGCTTCAGCTGCGGCAGGCATGACGGAATGCATCACTTCTCAGGACGTAGCGAAACATCGGAAGTCAAAGGTTTGCATCGCCGTATAGACGATCTGTCTGGATGGGAGTGCCAGGCATGTGGAGAGGTGATCCTGGACCCCGAAGACGCGGAACGCTATTCAGACCACTGCGATGAAATCGTTCACAGTTTCAGGCAGATGGTCGGCACCGAGATGAAGCGCATACGCCGCAAACTGCACCTTTCACAAAAAGAAACGGTACAACTGCTATCGGGTGGCGGCCACAACGCCTTATCTCGTTACGAGCGCGGTGAGGTATTGCCCCCCAAATCCCTGGTAGTCCTGATGCGTTTGCTTGAGCGTCACCCCCACTTGCTGGTCGAAGCAAAAATCCTGAGTGAAGGCGCAGATCTTCGCAATTCCGTGCATACGGTACATAAAGAGCACGAGACCCTGACGACAACTTGATTGATGGCAAAAATAAACCCGGCACCAGGCCGGGTTTATTGTTTCAAGCATTACCCATGGATCAATGCAAAATCTGGCTCAAGAACAACTTGGTCCGATCATTCTGCGGGTTGTCGAAGAAGTCATTCGGCGCCGCCTGTTCAACGATCTCGCCCTTGTCCATGAAGATCACGCGGTTGGCCACGGTGCGCGCAAAGCCCATTTCGTGGGTCACGCAGAGCATGGTCATGCCGTCTTCCGCCAGGCCGATCATGGTGTCCAGTACCTCTTTCACCATTTCCGGATCGAGCGCCGAGGTCGGCTCATCGAACAGCATGATTTTCGGCTTCATGCACAGCGCACGGGCAATCGCCACGCGCTGTTGCTGGCCGCCGGACAACTGCCCCGGAAACTTGTGGGCCTGCTCCGGAATACGCACGCGCTCAAGGTAGTGCATGGCAATTTCTTCAGCCTTGCGCTTGGGCATCTTGCGTACCCACATCGGGGCCAGCGTGCAGTTCTGCAGGATGGTCAGGTGCGGGAACAGGTTGAAGTGCTGGAACACCATGCCGACTTCGCGGCGGATCGCTTCGATCTGCTTGAGGTCGTTGGTCAGTTCCACGCCATCGACCACGATGCGGCCCTGCTGGTGCTCTTCCAGGCGGTTGAGGCAGCGGATGGTGGTGGACTTGCCGGAACCCGACGGCCCGCACAGCACGATACGTTCGCCCTGCTTGACGTTCAGGTTGATGTCTTTCAACACATGGAACTGGCCGTACCACTTGTTGACGCCCTGCATCTGAATAATGCCTTCAGGGCTCACAGGCTGTTTGATCGCTTCACTCATCACAACACTCCTAACGCTTGTGGCCTGTGTCCAGCTTGTGTTCCAAATGAATGGAATAGCGGGACATACCAAAACAGAAAATCCAGAACACCAGGGCGGCGAACACGTAGCCTTCAGTGGCCATGCCCAACCATTTCGGGTCGGCGGCGGCTTGCTTGACGCTGTTGAGCAGGTCGAACAGGCCGATGATGATCACCAGGCTAGTGTCCTTGAACAACGCGATAAACGTGTTGACGATCCCCGGGATCACCATCTTCAGTGCCTGGGGCAAAATCACCAGGCCCATGCTGCGCCAGTAACCCAGGCCCATCGCGGCCGCAGCCTCGTATTGGCCCTTGGGAATCGCCTGCAAGCCACCGCGCACCACTTCGGCTACATAGGCCGACTGGAACAGGATCACGCCGATCAAGGCCCGCAGCAATTTGTCGATGCCCATGCCTTCCGGCAGGAACAGCGGCAACATTACCGACGACATGAACAGCACCGTGATCAACGGTACGCCGCGCCAGAACTCGATGAAGGTCACGCAGACCACACGAATCGCCGGCATGTTCGAACGCCGACCCAACGCCAGCACAATGCCCAGCGGCAAGGCCCCGGCAATGCCGACGGTGGCGATCACCAGGGTCAGCATCAAGCCGCCCCACTGGCTGGTGGCCACGTTGGTCATGCCGAAGATCCCGCCGTGCAGCAGGAAGTAGGCAACGATCGGGTACACCACCAAAAAGCTCAGGCCGTAGACCGCCTTGCGCGTGAAGCGCGAGATGAACAACGGCGCCACACCCACGATGGCCAGCCACACGGTCAGGTCGACGCGCCAGCGCAGGTCGCCGGGGTAGTAGCCGTACATGAACTGCCCGAAGCGCTGTTGGATAAACACCCAGCAGGCGCCCTCCTTGGTGCAGTCGGCGCGGGTGGTACCGACCCAGTTTGCATCGAGGATCGCCCAGTGCAGGATCGGCGGCACGACCAGGTAGATCAGGTAGAACGCCAGCAATGTCAGCAGGGTGTTGAGCCAGCTGGAAAACAGGTTGGCGCGCATCCATGCCATCGGCCCGAACACTTTGTTCGGTGGCGGCATATCAGGTTTGAAAGTATGCGTACTCATGCAGGTTTCCTCACCGCTCGATCAGCGCAATGCGCTTGTTGTACCAGTTCATCAGCAGGGAAATGCTGATGCTGATCGCCAGGTACACGCTCATGGTGATGGCAATAACCTCGATGGCCTGGCCGGTCTGGTTGAGCACCGTGCCGGCAAACAGCGAAACCATTTCCGGGTAACCGATACCGGCGGCCAGTGACGAGTTTTTCGCCAGGTTCAGGTATTGGCTGGTCAGCGGCGGAATGATCACGCGTAGGGCTTGCGGGATGATCACCTTGCGCAGGGTCGGACCGTTGCGCAGCCCGAGGGAACGCGCCGCTTCGGTCTGGCCGTGGCTGACGGACTTGATGCCTGAACGCACGATCTCGGCGATAAACGCCGCGGTATACACGGTCAGGGCCAGGGTCAGCGCCAGCAACTCGGGAATCAGTACCCAGCCGCCGACGAAGTTGAAGCCTTGCAGCTTGGGCATTTCCCAGTGCAGCGGCGCGCCGAACACCAAAGCGCACAGCGCAGGGATCACCACCAACAGCGCCAGGCCGGCCCAGAACTTGTGGAACGGAACACCGGTGGCTTCAAAGCGTTTATTTGCCCAACGGGCCATCAGCACAATGGCGATGATTGCCACCACGACGCTGATCACAAACGGCCAGAAACCCTCCGCCATCAACGCGGCGGGCATGTTCAGGCCACGGCTGCTGACAAAGAACGTGTCGCCGAAGTTGTGGCTGTTGCGCGGCCCCGGCATCGTCAGGAATACCGCGAAGTACCAGAACAGGATTTGCAGCAGCGGCGGAATGTTGCGGAACACTTCCACATACACCGTGGCCAGCTTGTTGATCATCCAGTTGGGCGACAAGCGCGCCACACCGATGATGAACCCGAGGATGGTCGCCAGGACCACACCGATCACCGTCACCAGCAGGGTGTTGAGCAGACCGATCACAAAGACCCGGGCATAGCTGTCCGATTCGGTGTAGTCGATCAGGTGCTGAGCGATGCCGAAGCCGGCACTGCGCTCAAGAAAGTCGAAACCCGAGGTAATGCCCCGGTGTTGAAGGTTGGTTTGCGTGTTGTTGAACAGGTACCAGCCCAACGAGACCACCGCCACAATCGTGATGATCTGGAATAGCCACGCACGCACTTTTGGATCACTGAAGCTGAGCTTCTGTTTTGGTGCGCCGATTTGATTTTGCATTAAGTGCCCCAGAAATAATGGAACAGAACATCACCCGGCGGTTGGCCCACCGGGTGATAGAACCATCAGCGATCAGCGCACAGGTGGTGCGTATTGAATGCCACCGTTGGTCCACAGAGCGTTCAGGCCACGATCGATTTCCAGAGGCGTGCTCTTGCCGAGGTTTTTCTCGAACACTTCGCCGTAGTTACCGACCTGCTTGACGATCTGTACGACCCAGTCCTTCTTCACTTTCAGGTCTTTGCCGTATTCGCCGTCAGCACCCAGCAGACGGGCAACGTCCGGGTTCTTGGTGGACTTGGCTTCAGCTTCGACGTTTTTGGAGGTGATACCGGCTTCTTCGGCGTTGAGCATGGCGTAGCCAACCCAGCGCACGATGGCCAGCCACTCGTCGTCGCCGTTACGCACGACAGGGCCCAGTGGTTCTTTGGAAATGGTTTCCGGCAGTACCACGTAGTCTTTCGGCGAAGCCAGCTTGCTGCGCTGTGCGTAGAGCTGGGACTTGTCGGAGGTCAGTACGTCGCAACGACCGGATTCCAGCGACTTGGCGCTTTCATCGGAGGTGTCGAACGTGATCGGGGTGTACTTCAGGTTGTTGGCGCGGAAGTAGTCGGAAACGTTCAGCTCAGTGGTGGTACCGGCCTGGATGCAGATGGTTGCACCGTCCAGTTCCTTGGCGCTTTTAACGCCCAGCTTGTTGTTCACCAGGAAACCAACACCGTCGTAGTAGGTGATGAAACCCGGGAATTTCAGGCCCATGCCGGCATCGCGGGAGCTGGTCATGGTGGTGTTGCGCGACAGGATGTCGACTTCGCCAGACTGAAGCGCGGTGAAACGCTCCTTGGCATTCAACTGGCTGAATTTGACCTTGGTTGCGTCGCCGAATACGGCAGCGGCAACAGCACGGCACACGTCAGCGTCGATCCCGAGGATCTTGCCGCTGGCGTCCGGCACCGAGAAGCCCGGCAGACCGTCGCTCACGCCACACTGCACAAAGCCTTTCTTCTGTACGGCATCCAGAGTGGCGCCAGCCTGGGCGAAACCACTGACACCCAGTACGGTAGCCGCGGTCACGATGGCCAGGGTGGATTTCAATACCTTCATTCAAACCTCCAGTTTTGCTCTTGTTGTGTCGGAGCTCGAACCCCACCGCACCCTTATGAGGCGACATCGACCCGTGTTGGCTTTTTTTGGGGTCAAACAGCATGAGGTTTTTGCTTTAAGTCCAGTTGCTATCCCACAGGCGCCAGTCACTGATAGTGTTACCGCCTGGGGTGAGCCTTGACATCGGGTTTCACATAGCAAGCCCCGTACCAGACTGATGGCTGAGTCGTTTCAGCCCATGGTCAAGAGCAAAAGATTCAACCTTGCGACATTCTCTTAACAGATCAACCCGTCGCGCACCGTTCCGACGCACTCAATCGGAGCGCACGCACATTTATGGAGCAGACATGACCGAACCCTTGATTCTTCAGCCCGCCAAGCCCGCAGACGCCTGCGTAATCTGGTTGCATGGCCTGGGTGCCGATCGCTACGACTTCCTGCCCGTGGCCGAAGCCCTGCAGGAAAAACTCCTGTCGACGCGCTTTGTCCTGCCCCAGGCGCCGACACGCCCGGTGACCATCAATGGCGGCTACGAGATGCCGAGCTGGTACGACATCAAGGCCATGAGCCCGGCGCGTTCCATCAGTGTTGAAGAGCTGGAAGCCTCGGCAAAAATGGTTACCGACCTGATCAAGGAACAAAAAAGCAGCGGGATAGACGCCTCGCGGATTTTCCTCGCCGGTTTTTCCCAGGGTGGCGCCGTGGTGTTCCACACCGCGTTCCTGAAATGGCAGGGCGCCTTGGGTGGCGTGATCGCCCTTTCCACCTACGCTCCCACTTTCGGTGACGAACTCGAATTGTCGGCGAGCCAGCAACGGATTCCGGCGCTGTGCCTGCACGGCCAATACGACGACGTGGTGCAGAACGCCATGGGTCGCAGCGCCTATGAGCATTTGAAGTCGCGCGGTGTCACCGTCGCATGGCAGGAATACCCAATGGGCCACGAAGTGTTACCCCAGGAGATACACGATATCGGTGACTGGTTGGCCGCCCGCCTGGGCTGAAAACCACCCATTGTGTAGCCGCATGACCAACGCACTACGCCGCGCCCGATTCTTGCATTACACTGGCCGGCGTACATTCCTTAACCAATTGATGAGATGACCGTGCTCAAAGCACTCAAGAAGATGTTCGGTAAAAGCGAGGCTGAGCAGCTCGCGCCAGGTTCCAGTGCCCCCGCCCACGTTCAAGGCAGCCGCAATGACGGCCAGCAGCCTGGCCGGACCGCACCTGTAGCCTCGCCAAAAAAAGAGCCGGTGACCACACCCGCCACGGTTAACGTCGCTGAAGAGCCAGCCGCCGACCAACCACGCCAGGAAAAGCCGCGCCGTGAACGCGCGCCCAAACCTGTGGTTATTCCCTGGAAACTGGAAGACTTCGCCGTCGAACCCCAGGAAGGCAAAACCCGCTTTCATGATTTCAAACTCGCCCCGGAACTGATGCACGCCATCCAGGACCTGGGTTTCCCGTACTGCACGCCGATCCAGGCGCAGGTATTGGGCTTCACCCTCGCCGGCAAAGACGCCATCGGTCGCGCCCAGACCGGTACCGGCAAGACCGCCGCCTTCCTGATCTCGATCATTACGCAGTTGTTGCAGACCCCACCGCCAAAAGAGCGCTACATGGGTGAACCCCGCGCACTGATCATCGCCCCGACCCGGGAGCTGGTGGTACAGATCGCCAAGGACGCCGCCGACCTGACCAAGTACACCGGCCTCAACGTGATGACGTTTGTTGGCGGGATGGACTTCGACAAGCAGCTCAAGCATCTGGAAGCGCGCCACTGCGACATCCTGGTGGCCACCCCGGGGCGCTTGCTGGACTTCAACCAGCGCGGCGACGTGCACCTGGACATGGTCGAAGTGATGGTGCTGGACGAAGCCGACCGCATGCTCGACATGGGTTTCATCCCACAAGTGCGTCAGATCATTCGCCAGACCCCGCCGAAGAACGAGCGCCAGACCCTGCTGTTCTCCGCGACCTTCACCGAAGACGTGATGAACCTCGCCAAGCAGTGGACCACCGACCCGTCCATCGTCGAGATCGAGGCACTCAACGTCGCCAGCGAGAACGTCGAACAGCATATCTATGCCGTGGCCGGTGCCGACAAATACAAGCTGCTCTACAACCTGGTCAACGACAACGGTTGGGAGCGGGTCATGGTGTTTGCCAACCGCAAGGACGAAGTGCGCCGCATCGAAGAACGCCTGGTGCGTGATGGCGTGAATGCCGCGCAACTGTCCGGCGACGTGCCGCAGCACAAGCGCATCAAGACCCTGGAAGGTTTCCGCGAAGGCAAGATTCGCGTGCTGGTGGCCACCGACGTGGCCGGGCGCGGGATTCACATCGATGGCATCAGCCACGTGATCAACTTCACCCTGCCGGAAGTGCCGGACGACTACGTGCACCGGATTGGCCGTACCGGCCGCGCGGGCGCGGCGGGCGTGTCCATCAGCTTTGCCGGTGAAGACGACTCGTATCAGTTGCCGTCGATCGAAACCTTGCTGGGCCGCAAGATCAGCTGCGAAACGCCGCCGACGCATTTGTTGCGTCCGGTGGAGCGCAAACGCCCTTAAGCTGGAAGACCTCAGGCCGAATTCCATTCGGCCAGGATGGGTTGGCGAACACGCGAGGCCTCCTGCGAAAAGGCCTCATGGAAAGTGAAGCTGCTGCCCGACATATCGACAAGGCGATGGGCCTGAGGCTGGGGTTGCGGCTGCCCCAGTGGCTGCTGCAAGTTCTCGGCATCGCCCCCGATAGGCGCTGCCGGCTGGCGCTTTCTGATCCGACCGTCGACCGAGCGGTACAGATTGACCACGCGCAAGCCAAAACGCGTCACCCCCCAGGCTTGGCTTGGCAGCGTAATGTCATTGAAGAACTTGTAAGAAGCACCGGTCAGCAACTTGCCAGCGGCCTGCAATCCGGCCCTTGTTTGGGAACTCAATAGACTGAAGCTTCGGACCGCCGGGCTTGCGGCGACTTCAACCGCCCGGGAAGCGCCCGTCGCCGCTATGCCTGCGCCCCCTAAACTGGCCGCGACACCCACCGCTGCAAAGGTCAGCGATGCCCAGTTCAGGACGTTGATTTGACTGGAGCGATCCCAGCCCATCTGATTGTCGACCGCCTCAACGCTCAGTGCGGCAATCCCCAACGTCCCACCTACCGAGGCCGCGCCTGAGGCTACCAACAGCGCGCTCTTGCCGGCAATGGTCAGTGCAGCGGCTTGAGCGCCGATGGCAGCGAGCAAGCCCGCAGTTGCAAGCCCAGCGGTGACCACCGACATGCCCAGTGCAACACCGGTCAGTGCCCACCGGGCCCATGTTGGAAAACTGAAGAGGCCGCTGGGGTCCGACCAATTCACCGGGTCACCGCCACAATAGGCGTAGCTGTTGATCCCGCCCTCGTCAAAAGGACTGAGGGGATCAGGAGAGAGAAACACCATGAGTTCGGGATCATAGGCACGGCGCCCATTACCCAGGTGATAGAGGTTGACCGGTACGTCCAGCCGCTCGCCGTTGTAGGCGGGCAATTGCATTTCCATCATCGTGGGCGACACGTCATCCCGCAACTCGATCCTGGCGTCACCGTAGGGTGCGTAATGCCGGCGCACCTGGTCCGTGATCGGTGCCACCACACCGCGGACGCTGCCAGCGCCGTCAAGAACCAGTAGTTTCTGGTAATTACCACTATCTCGGTAGGCCACCACCTGGTCACCGTCGCGCACGTAACGTGCCCGCATGCTGACCTGCGCCAGCGTGTCGAGCCGATCCCCGGCATAGGCCAGCATCACGGGAGCTTCGTTGCCTCGCGCAGCAAGCACCTGGCGTGCTTCGCCGTCGTACTGGTAGCTGTACTTGTCTGTGGCGGTCTGTACAGCAGTGAGCTGGTCAAAACCGTTGTACGTGAAACCGCGACCGAAGGTGCCCTGTTGCAAATTACCGGCGGCGTCATAGCTCAGGGTCAGGTTTCGTACCGGGTTTGTATGGGTCAGGTGCGTCAGGCAGGCAGGGTCCTTACCCTGGAAAAACCGCTCGCTGCGGTCGCTACTGCCATCGATAAACGTTGTCCGCACTTCAGTCATATTATCGAGACCGTCATAACTGAAACGCTGTTCCTTGATCGCCCGATCCAATTTATCCATCGGGTATTGCGTGCCCTCGCACACATAGGATTTGAGTCGCGAATAACCATCGTAAGTGAACGTCTCGCCCGTGACCACGGCGTCATTCGCGTCTTTCAACGTGCGAGTGGCCAGCAGGCCATCGTCGTAATAGGTGCTGACAATGTTCTGCAGTAGCGCACCGTCCTGTTCCAGCTTGCGTTCCGACTCACGCCCCCATGCGTCAAAGGTCACCGAGTCGGTAAGACGCATTTGATAATTGAGGGTTCGCGCCGAAAGGCGGCCCAGACTATCGTAAGTCCGGATCATGCGGACGAAACCGGTGGTGGTCTGTTGGAGGCGTCCGAACTGGTCATATACGAGGTCACTGTGCTGCCCATCCGCCGCGGAGTGCCGCAACAGCCGCCCACCCGGCGAATAACTCGTCAGGCTAGTCAAGGGCTGGCTGCCCAGCGTCTGGACTTCCTTGGCGAGATAGCCGTTCTCGTCGTAACTCATCTCATGCTTGAGCCCGGCGGTGAGTGATTGTCGCATCGCTCCACTGATGGGGTCGTACTCAAGGTCTATCGGTGCATGCCCTGCCATCTTGACGCTCGTTAATGTCTCCAGCTCAGGATCATGACCGTACTCTTGACGATCACCGCGCGGCGAAGTCACCGCCACTGGCGCAACCTGGTTGGGCTTGTACTCCCAGGTCGTGGCTGTTGCGTTGCCACGCGCTTGGGAAATGACGCGGCCCAGGCTGTCGTATTCACGCGTGCCAAGCAGCTTGCTGTCTACGGTGAGGGTGCGCACCGTTGGCTCGCTGGTGCCAAGCGCATACGTCGTCAACCGCTCACGGGGCGGCGTTCCGTCGGATGGGGTTTCCAGGCTGCGCACCACACGATCAAAAATGTCATAGGCGTATTCAGTCTTGGTCTTCCTGGCATCGATGCGCTCCGTGCAGCGGCCCAGCCCGTCATAAGTACGGGTTTCCACCACAATGCGCGCACCGCCAATGCTCACCCGCTCAACCCGTGCCGGTTGATTGTGTTCGTTGAACCAGGTTTCCAGTTGCGCGTCACCTTGCACCCCCGTCACCCGGCGGTTGAGGAGCGGGTCATATTCATCGATCAATACCCGACCATCGGGTTGAGTTACCGTCCACGGGTTGCCCCAGATGTTATAGGCGTGGCTGGTTTTCAATGTACGCGGCCCATCACCCAGATAATCCAGACGGGTTTGCTTCACGAGCCGCCCGAGTGCGTCGTACGCCCAGGAACCCAGAAGCCTGTCATTGTCCGCGATGCCATCAAGCGATTGCGCAGCAGAGAGCTGGCGTCCCATGCCATCGAAATACGTGAAGAGCACGGTGCCTTGTGCATCCGTGGTGACCAAATGGGCCATCTTGGCCCCGGCCGAAAAGTGATAGGCATAACGACGTCGGGCCATCTGGAGCGTGGCTGGCGCGGCGGTTTCCGATGTCAGCCGCCCACTGACATCGTACGTCATCGCCAGGCTGCCGACGGCATCACGTGTCATGTCGAGCAGACGCTGATTGGTCAGTGACCACGTGCGCGCGGACTCGAGCCATTGACCAGGCTCACGCCCCTTCAAGCTCCGGACTTCGGTGATCGAGTCGCCATTGAAGGTGCAGGTGAAATCGGAGACCAGAGAGAGTTTGTCGATCGTCGTCGTGGAGCTTTTCAAGCGACCATGCAGGGCGGGGTTGGCGGCCACAGAATGATAGGTATAAGACGTATGGGTGCCCCCTTCAAGGTTGATGGCAAGCGGCATGACGAAGTAGCCGCCCCCCGTTATCGAGACGTCGGTGTGGGAATGTTCAGTGGTCCGAGCCGCAGTGGTCGATCTGGCCGGGAAAAGCTTTTCCAGCTTCAGGTAACGTTGAAAGAGTCCATGGGGGTCGGCAGGGCATCTTCGGGGCTCGCCGGTCACCGGGTAATAAGTGTATTCGGTGCGTACGCCGGAGGCCTCGGTGCGGCTTAGTTCGTTGCCGAAGTCATCGGTGGTGATACTGACCACTTCCGCCCTTGGGGGTTTGCCACCCTGGGGATACAGCTCAAAGGTCTTGGTGATGCGGCTCGAAAGTTGGAGATTGGCGGGCTGATTTGGAAACTGGACGCCCCGAACTTCATTGTAGACAGTCTCGGTTTTGACCTGGCTGCCATTGGCTAGCATTAATTCCTCAGTCATCAGGTGAAAACGATTATAAGTGGCGCGGGTAGACCGCAGGGGCTTGCCATTATTATCAACGTAAGTTTCTTCCGCCCAATAAGCGTACTCGCTATCCACCCGATACAAATTATCCTGGCCCTGGCGGAATCCGCCATTCAGAGGATATCCCGTGAAGTTACGGTTGAGACTGTAGTTATAGGAGCGGACGACAGAGGGCTGCCCGCGCCCAGGGTTTTGCTCCCAGTGGGTGACGACCGGAATATACAAACGGGCATCGTATTGAAGCCCATTGGGGTTATACCGAATTATCTCCTGCCCCCCCATGGGTGTCATAACCTGCGAAATAGCCACCATTGCGTCAGGCAACCTGAGGTACTGAAACGAATAGGCCTCACTTGCGACTGGCCCGGCCAGGTCATAAGGAACCGTGACCTTGGTCAGTTGGTTGTCGATATGACTATATTCAAATCGCGTACGGGCATAAAGATTACCATCAATTAGTGTATCGGCGGTTACCAGCGATCCGGCGGAATACTTCAGCATCAACAGGTCGGTTTCTTTATCGTCAACAATGCTCTGCAATAAGTTATTACCGCCATACCGGAAGCTCAGCCGCTCGCCATTTTCGAACTGGATAGCACTGATCTTATAGGGACCGGGAATGCTGAGGGGACGCAGGATTTCGACAGTGCCATCCTTGTAAATTACGTGCAGCGTATTTTGCGCAACCCGTTTTATGGTGAGGTCCTTCAACTTATGGTCGGTAATAACAGCATTGTCCCCTACGGAGGGCAGCCCTTGGGTTAGATATTGTTCACCGTTGAGTAGCGTAAGCTTGAAGCTGTTCGGGTCAAATTCGGTATTCGACAAGCTCCAGCCTTTACCGTAGCCACTGTTGCGGGTATCCATCATCGAGAACGCCAAGGCAATCTCTCGACTGACCTCTAACGGCCCTTTTGGGCTCAAGACTGCCAAACGAATCAGACACCCATACTGCCCGGTACGCAGGTCAACCGAACCGCCGAGGTGGGCACTGAAATTAAACGCGTTCGAATAGATGTCCATAGGTCCACCGCTTCGCACTTGGAGAGGGGATGAAATGCCTGGAACGTCAGGGTTTTGAAGTGGCGCGCAGCACCATCACATTGTAATTGTCGGTCTCGGTCAGGTAATAGTGATGCGAGCAGCCATAACTATCGACCATTGTCCAAATACTGGCCCCTTGTTGATCGGTGTTGGGGTTATCCAACCAGGCCTTGACTCGCGCAGCACGCATGATGGTATTGCGCTTGTTCGCAGGAATTGGGTCATTTCCCCCTGAAGATTTTTTCAGCAGGCTATTCATTGTGATGTTTCCAACAGTATTACCCCGTATGACACCGCCGATCTGTCTAATACCGTGCCCAATGTCCCGAGTGTAGTAAATATCAAAGTGATCCCCCTGAACAGATGAATCTTTTAATTTTACGGGATCAGTCGGAGGTATATTCTCGACAAATCTCAACCCAAGGGGGGGCGTCCAATAATAAATATCCACATCCACACCCTGCACTGAAAAGGCGTCGGTATCAGCCCAATGATCGAGCCGCTCAGCAGACAATGTATAGGGCTCTTGACACTTAACAGTGACAGATGATTGATAATTAACATTATCTCTCTCCATATTAGTTGTATATGTTTTACGTCCCACCGTAATTTTTGCCATAAACTGCTGATTACCACTTGATCTCAGATCACACCTCAGGTATCGCTTCTCATTTTCGAGCGGACCAATACCGGGCATCGGCTGAATAATAGGGTTAGAAGGGGCTGTAGCCATGCTGGGTTCCTCAAGCACCCCCGACCACCGACCCATGTTAAATTCGTTCCTTTTTGTATCACAATACCATCCGGCCGGAATTGTCGCTTCTGGGTTTGTGGAATACTCAACCACCGTGGCACTTTCAAGCTCCGTCGCCTCAAAGGCTGCCAGCTCCCATATACCTTCAGCGTTTCTCCTCTCCTTTTGGACAATTATATTGACTTGACATTGCTGTTTGCCACCCAGATACACCTCATTATTAACTACATTGCCACCATCGCGAGGAAATTCAATATCAAACGTTTTTAAACGAACATTGGGATCTTCCGCTTTCATTTCCTTCTCCTTATCCAACATAGAGAACAGTTATCATCAACGCCACATCTTGTACCGGCCTGATGCAAGTAAGCGCTTTATAGAAGGGACCGCCTACTGTTAGAAATAACAGTTTTTCCGGAATTTTCAGGTCAAAAGGAAATAGCGATTTCCTGCTTTATCGCCAGGCTGAATATAAATGTGAAAGCGGGCTTGTGGAGGAGCAAGCAAGCCTGCACATTTGGTTTCAGCATTTTCAAATCCAGGAGGAACACATGAACCAGGCCGACTACCTCATCATCGGCGGTGGCATCGCCGGCGCATCCGCCGGCTACTGGCTGTCACACCATGCCCGCGTCATCGTGCTGGAACGCGAGTCGATGCCGGGTTACCACTCCACCGGCCGTTCCGCCGCCCTGTACATCGCCGCCTATGGTACGCCCCAGGTCCGCGCGCTGACGCTGGGCAGCCGCGCCTTCTTCGATCAGCCGCCCGCAGGCTTTGCCGAACACCCCTTGCTCACCCCACGGGGCGAATTGCTGGTGGACTTGATTGGCGACCCCGGTGAGTTGCAGCGCCAGTACCTGAGTGCCAAAGCCCTTGTGCCAGAAACGCGACTGCTCGACGTCGAGGAGTCGATGTCCATGATGCCGATCCTGCGCCGGGAAAAAGTCCATGGCGGTATCTACGACCCGACCGTGTGTGACATCGATACCGATGCGCTCTATCAAGGTTACCTGCGCGGCATTCGGCGCAATGGCGGAGAAATCCACACCGACAGTGAGGTGCAGAAACTGACCCGTGACGGTCAGGGACTGTGGCAAGTGCGCACGGCCCAACAACACTTCAGCGCCCCGGTGATCATCAACGCCGCCGGCGCCTGGGCCGACCATATCGGCGAGTTGGCCGGTGCACAGAAAATCGGCCTGCAACCCAAACGTCGCAGCGCGTTCGTCTTCTCTCCACCCGCCGAGCTGAACATCCACGCATGGCCGGAGCTGGCGGCCCTCGATGGTTCGTTCTATATGAAACCCGACGCGGGCATGTTCCTCGGCTCACCGGCCAATGCCGACCCGGTGGAGCCCCACGACGTGCAACCGGAAGAGCTGGACATCGCCACCGGCATCTATCACATCGAGGAAGCCACCACCCTGAGCATCCGCCGGCCTGCGCGGACCTGGGCCGGGCTGCGCAGTTTCGTCAGCGATGGTGATCTGGTCTGCGGGTTCGATCCACAGGTGGAGGGATTGTTCTGGATTGCGGCTCAGGGCGGCTATGGGATTCAGACCTCACCAGCGATGGGCCAGGCCAGTGCGGCGCTGGTGCGCGGCAAGCCGTTGCCGGATGCATTGGCGGCGTTCGGGTTGACCGAAGCGATGCTGTCGCCCCACCGGCTGCACACCTCGACCTGACCTGTGTGGCGGGGGAGCTTGCTGTGGGGAGGGAGCTCCCTCGCCACACGTTATTTCCAGCGGTCAGCGGCTGCGTGATCGCTGTCGCGCCCTTCCACCCAGCGTGGCCCTTCGCTGGTGTTTTCCTTCTTCCAGAACGGAGCGCGCGTCTTCAGGTAGTCCATCACAAAGGCGCAGGCATCGAACGCGGCCTGACGATGGGCACTGGCCGCCGCAACAAACACGATCGGCTCACCCGGCTCCAGGGCGCCAATGCGATGCAACACTTCCAGCTTGAGCAGCGGCCAGCGTTGCTCGGCCTCCACGGCGATTTTGCCGAGGGCCTTTTCAGTCATGCCCGGGTAGTGTTCAAGGAACATCCCCGCCACATCCAGGCCATCATTGAAGTCGCGCACATAGCCGACAAAACTCACCACCGCGCCTACGCCCACATTGGCCGCATGCATCGCATTGACCTCGGCGCCGGGATCAAACGCCTCGGCCTGCACCCGAATCGCCATGGTCAGCCTCCGGTCACGGGCGGGAAGAATGCCACTTCGTCGCCAGCTTGCAGCGGCTCTTCAAGGTCGCACAGTTCCTGGTTGCGAGCGCACATCAGGCTGGCCTCATTGAGCACTGCGAATTCCGGGTCACCGGCCAATGCCTGGCGTACAGCGTCGACCGTCGCGAAATCGCCTTCCATCTCCAGAGAGTCCAGGCCAATCGCTTCGCTGTAGCGCGCAAAAAACAGTACGTTGATGCTCATGCCTGGTCCGCCTTGAAATGCCCGCTCTTGCCGCCGAGTTTCTCCAGCAGCCGAATGGTTTCGATGGTCATGCCACGGTCCACGGCCTTGCACATGTCGTAGATCGTCAGGGCGGCAACACTGGCCGCGGTCAACGCTTCCATCTCCACGCCGGTCTGCCCGGAGAGTTTGCAGCGGGCGACGATGCGCACCGCGTCCAGGCCATCGGCACTGAGCTCGACCTTGACCCCGGTGAGCATCAACGGGTGGCACAGGGGAATCAGATCACTGGTTTTTTTTGCGGCCTGGATCCCGGCGATACGGGCCACGGCAAACACGTCGCCCTTGGGGTGGGCGCCGTCGACAATCATTTTCAGGGTCTCGGGCAACATGCGCACCCGCGCTTCGGCCACGGCTTCACGGAACGTCACGGCTTTTTCAGTGACGTCGACCATGTGGGCGCGACCTTGGGAATCGAGATGAGTCAGCACAGGGATACTCCTGATCAGGAGCTCCGATTGTAAACCCAACGCCGATCAAATGTGGGAGCTGGCTTGCTCGCGAAGGCGGTGTGTCAGCCTATAAATGCATCGACTGAACCACCGCTTTCGCGAGCAAGCCCGCTCCCACATGGGTTGGTGGGTTACAGGTGAGATTCGGCGTATTCGGCCAGAATCGAACGAGGGACACCTTGCAAGGCGATGTGCACGCCGTTCGGGAAGTCCTTGAAGCGTTCCGTCAGGTAAGTCAGCCCGGAGCTGGTCGCGGACAGGTAAGGGGTGTCGATCTGTGCCAGGTTGCCCAGGCACACCACTTTGGAACCGGCGCCGGCACGGGTGATGATAGTTTTCATCTGGTGCGGCGTGAGGTTCTGGCATTCATCGATCAAAATCAGGCTCTGCTGGAAGCTGCGACCTCGAATGTAGTTGAGGGATTTGAACTGCAACGGCACTTTGCTGAGGATGTAATCGACGCTGCCATGGGTGTTTTCGTCATCCATGTGCAAGGCTTCGAGGTTGTCGGTGATCGCCCCCAGCCACGGCTCCATTTTTTCCGCTTCGGTGCCGGGCAGGAAACCGATTTCCTGGTCCAGGCCCTGCACGCTGCGGGTGGCGATGATGCGGCGATAGCGTTTGGTAACCATGGTCTGTTCGATGGCGGCAGCCAGGGCGAGGATGGTTTTCCCCGAACCTGCGGCGCCGGTCAGGTTGACCAGGTGGATGTCCGGATCAAGCAAGGCATACAGCGCCAGGCTCTGGTAGATATCACGCGGTTTCAGGCCCCAGGCTTCCTGGTGCAACAGGGGTTCCTGATGCAGGTCGAGGATCAGCAGCTTGTCGACCTGGATCTCTTTGATCCAGCCCACAAAACCCTGTTCGTCGATGATGAATTCGTTGATGTGCACAGCCGGCAGGTTGTCGATCAGCTGTACCTGGTGCCAGGTGCGGCCATGGTCCTGACGGGTTTCGACCTTGCTGACGCGATCCCAGAACGAGCCGGTCATGGTGTGATAACCACGAGACAGCATCGACACGTCGTCGACCAGTTGGTCGGTACTGTAGTCCTCGGCAGCGATCCCACACGCTCGTGCCTTGAGGCGCATATTGATGTCTTTGGTCACCAGCACCAGGCGCAGGTCCTTGTCGCGTGCGTGCAGGTCGATCAATTGGTTGATGATTTTGTTGTCGTTCAGATTCTCCGGCAGCAAGCTGTTGGGCTCGCTGCGCTTGTTCATCAGAATCGACAGCAAGCCCTTGGGCCCGCCTTTGCCACGCTGGATCGGTACGCCCACCTCGACATCGTCGGGGGAGGCTTCGCCGAGGGTCTTGTCGATCAGGCGGATGGCCTGGCGGCATTCGGCGGCAACGCTGTGGTGCCCGCTTTTGAGTTTGTCGAGCTCCTCAAGCACGATCATCGGGATGGCGACGTGGTGTTCTTCGAAGTTGAGCAGTGCGTTTGGATCGTGAATCAGTACATTGGTATCAAGCACATAAAGGATTGGCTGGTCGGAAGAAGGGTTACGTCCATGATCATCCATACTCGGTCACCTTTGTGGGAGCCAGTCGACGCAATACCGCGACAGTGCTGCGCCTCGATTCGACCGTCGAACGCACTTGAGGGGCGTCAAGTGCGGTGCACACAAGAGGTGTCTTGGAAGACGCCACCTGTGTTGCAGGTTTCGGCTGTCTGTCTTCGTAATACCGCAAAACACATGACAGGAAAAAGCACTTTGACGCTTTTTTGAAGTTTATTTTTCAGGATGACGAATAGCACTAGGCGCGCCGGCATTGCACCGTTAAAGTCGGAAGTCCGCCTGTATCGAAATACCTCTCAAATTCCCCCCTGAAAAACCTCAGCCCCAACAGGGCCGGGCTTTTCGTGCTTTTTCAGCGAAACGCTTCGCGGCAATCCTGCCAGCCGAGTCCACTTTCTGCCGTGGCGTGTAAAAGCCAGGGTAAAGCGATGCGCGCCTTGTCCTGGGTGTCGTGGAAGACGATCACCCCGCGCCGCCACAACAGCATCAGTGTGAGCACGCGGTTCGCCGACTCATCAGCCTTGAGCTTGCCGGGTTCGTCTTCCGAGTCGATGTCCCACAAGGCCACTTGCAGCCCTTGTGACTGGAAAAATCCCTGGCTGTCGGACCGGCGCTGACCGTACGGCGGGCGGAACAGCGGCAGGTAGTTTTCCGGCATCAGGTTTTGCGCCAGGGAGGCGCTGCGGGTGATGGACGACTGCCAGTCGACCCAGTGGCTATGGGAGCGGTACTGCCAGCCCTGGATGCCAACGCACTGGCCCTGGTACAGCGCCTGCACATCGGTGGCCGAGCTTTTCTCGACGCGGGTTTGCAGGCTGTTGCCCAGCACGAAGAAGAGGCTGTGCATTTTCTGTTTGCGCAGGTAGTCGGCGAGCCAGTCGGTATTGCCGCTGACCGGGGACGGTCCGCTGTCGAAGGTCAGCAGGAACATCCGGTCGTTGAGTTCGTCGCCGTTGCGCTCGTGGTCGCCGAAGCGCGCGATTTCGCTGCTGATCTGGGGGAACAGGGCGGCCTTGCGCAACTGTTCATCCAGGTAGCGCTCGTGGAATGCGCGGCTGGGGCCGGCCCAGCCTATATAGAAGGAGTTGTCGCTGACTTCGAATTTGGCGGCTTGTTCGCGCAGGTCGTCCATGTTTTCCACCAGGTAGCAGAAGGAGGCGTCCTGTTCGCAGCTCTGTTGGGCGAAGGTGTAGTTTTCCAGTAGCCGTTGCCAGAGTTGGCGGCGCAGGTCGTCGATCGAGGCCTGGTTGATGATCTTCAGGCCCAGGCGCTGCTTGAGGGCGGGTTCGTCGAGGGATTCGCTGGCGAGCAGGGTGTGGGCGAACATCAGGATTTCTGCGCGTGAGGCGACGTCGAACAGGGCGGGGCTGCTGAGGCGTTCGGGCCAGGTGCCGCGGTCCAGGGTCGCGACATCCACGGGGGCGGCTTGGGCGCCCAGGCAGATGAGCCAGGCTGACAGTAAAAGCGCAATTCGCACGAAGGGTCTCCCTTTCCAGAGTCGTCGGGCACTATAGCCGATCGTGTGGGGGCGCTATTGGGTTGGTGTGTATATGCGTTATTTGAGTGATGGCTTGTATTGGTTCCGCTCTTACAGCGGCTCACTTTTGAACGCTTTTGCAAAGTGACTCGCTGTAAGAGCGAAACCATAAGCCGCCGTGACCGCAGAAACGGATATGCCCCCCAACGACCGCACAGCTATCTATCACCATCATAGGTGGAGTCAAACCGCCCTACCCCCTAGAATCCCCCCACGATTAAAGGAGACGACTTCATGCTGACGGTGATTTCCCCCGCCAAAACCCTCGATTTCGAGTCAAAGCCGGTCACCCCGCGCTTCACCCAGCCGCAATACCTCGACCACTCCCAGGAGCTGATCGAACAACTGCGCGAACTCAGCCCGGCGCAAATCAGCGAACTGATGCACGTCTCCGACAAAATCGGCGGCCTCAACGCCGCACGCTTCGGCAGCTGGACCCCCGCCTTCACCCCCGCCAACGCCAAACAAGCCCTGCTGGCATTCAAGGGCGACGTCTACACCGGCCTCAACGCCGAAACCCTCAAGGACGCCGACTTCACCTACGCCCAGGACCACCTGCGCATGCTCTCCGGCCTGTACGGCCTGCTGCGGCCGCTGGACCTGATGATGCCGTACCGCCTCGAAATGGGCACCAAACTGCCCAACGCCCGTGGCAAGGACCTGTACGCTTTCTGGGGCACCCGCATCAGCGAGTGGCTCAACGAAGCCCTGGCCGAACAAGGCGATGACGTGCTGCTCAACCTCGCGTCCAACGAGTACTTCTCGGCAGTCAAACGCCCGGCATTGAATGCGCGAATCATCAACACCGAGTTCAAGGACCTGAAAAACGGCCAGTACAAGATCATCAGCTTCTACGCCAAGAAGGCCCGGGGCATGATGAGCCGCTTTGTGATTGAAGAACGCATCAACGACCCGGCCCGGCTCAAGGAGTTTGACGTGCAGGGTTATCGCTTCAATGCGGAGCAGTCGAAGCCGGATAACCTGGTGTTCCTGCGGGATCACGCACCGGAATAACCTGACAACGAAGATCCAAATGTGGGAGCGGGCTTGCTCGCGAAAGCGGTGGTTCAGTCGATGCCTTTATTGCCTGACACGCCGCTTTCGCGAGCAAGCCCGCTCCCACATTTTGTTTGCATTCCAATTCCGAATTCGCCATTTATTTGGCGTCAAAAATAATTCTTCAGATTCCCTAACATTTATTTCACTCGACATTCGTCAATTTTTTTCGTAGTGGCACCACTTTTTTAAAACAGTAGTGGCACAAAACTATTTACCCCTCGAAACTCCCCGCAACTACTGGCCTAAATAGCAAGTGCTATCAGAATAGTACTAGTGCCATCTTTCCTAATATTTCAAGAAATTTCCGGAAACAGGATGAGTGGACAGGAACTATGTCCTAAAGCACCGCTCATACCACCGGTAACGATTATCTCTGAAGATGTAAGAGATGACTTACGTGGCGACCAAGGGAAGTAGCAAAGTTGTCATATAACTTTGACTCAATGGTCAAATCATCAACTGATTAGTTGAAGGCGGACGCAAAGGTTTCACTACTTTCTCCGACAAGGCCAAGGCTGAGCTCACCTGTATGGGTCAGTGAGACAACCCAAGCCGTTGATATATAAGGGCTCAAAGCCCCTGTCAACGCCTTGCGGCACTGGCGCCAGGCCCTTCCCCAGGAAGGCTGGCTGCATTTCAGGGCAAGCCCCAACAATAAGGCCAAGTTGCGCACAACTTGAGTGCATTAGTTAGTCACTCGACTTTTAGTATGCCTGCACTGGATATACCGACGTTTATTCGTCGCACTTCCCAGTGCCTGGGTGACGCTTCAAAACATGAACTCCGGCCATCTAGTGGCACGATTAACAATGAGGTAAATGCGATGCGCATCAGCATATTTGGTTTGGGTTACGTCGGCGCGGTATGTGCCGGTTGCCTGTCTGCACGGGGCCATGAGGTCGTTGGCGTAGACATCTCCAAGGAAAAGATCGACCTGATCAACGCGGGTAAATCCCCCATCGTTGAACCGGGTCTGGGCGAGCTGTTAAGCCAGGGCGTTCAAACCGGCCGACTGCGCGGCACCACCAATTTCGCCGAGGCAATCCGTGATACCGACCTGTCGATGATTTGCGTCGGCACGCCGAGCAAGAAGAACGGCGACCTGGAACTCAACTACATCGAATCGGTGTGCCGCGAGATCGGTTTTGTCCTGCGTGACAAGACCTCCCGTCACACCATCGTGGTCCGCAGCACCGTGCTGCCAGGTACCGTGGCCAATGTGGTGATTCCGATTCTCGAAGACTGCTCGGGCAAGAAAGCCGGCGTCGACTTCGGCGTCGCCGTAAACCCTGAGTTCCTGCGTGAAAGCACCGCCATCGCCGACTACGACCTGCCGCCGATGACCGTCATCGGTGAATTCGACACCGCTTCCGGCGATGTTCTGCAGTCGCTGTACGAAGAACTCGACGCGCCGATCATCCGCAAGGACATCGCCGTCGCCGAGATGATCAAGTACACCTGCAACGTCTGGCATGCGACCAAAGTGACCTTCGCCAACGAGATCGGCAACATCGCCAAGGCGGTAGGTGTCGACGGTCGCGAAGTGATGGAAGTGGTCTGCCAGGACAAGACCCTCAACCTGTCCCAGTACTACATGCGCCCGGGCTTTGCCTTCGGCGGTTCCTGCCTGCCCAAGGACGTGCGCGCCCTGACATACCGCGCAGGCTCTCTGGACGTGGATGCGCCGCTGCTCAACTCGCTGATGCGCAGCAACGAGTCCCAGGTGCAAAACGCTTTCGACATCGTTTCCAGCCACGACAAACGCAAAGTCGCCCTGCTGGGCCTGAGCTTCAAGGCCGGCACCGATGACCTGCGCGAAAGCCCGCTGGTGGAACTGGCAGAGATGCTGATCGGCAAGGGTTTCGACCTGAGCATCTACGACAGCAACGTCGAATACGCTCGCGTGCACGGCGCCAACAAGGACTACATCGAAGGCAAGATCCCTCACGTGTCGTCCCTGCTCAACTCGGACTTCGACGAAGTGATCAACAACTCCGACGTGATCATCCTGGGCAACCGCGACGAGAAGTTCCGTGCCCTGGCGCACAACGCCCCCCACGGCAAGCAAGTGGTCGACCTGGTGGGCTTCATGTCCAAGGCCACCAGCGTGAGCGGCCGTACCGAAGGCATTTGCTGGTAACAGCAACGGCAAGTTTCAAGCGGCAAGCGTCCTGATCCCCGGCGCTTGCTGCTTGAAGCCTCCTTCACCTGCGGAATGACGCCTATGTCCAAGTTAAAACACGTACTCCTCCAATCTGCCGGCTGGCTGTTTTTCCTGAGCCTGCTGATGGGACTCGCCCTGCTGTTGCCGGCGAGTACGTTCGACTCAGAGTCGAAGAATTTTATTTTCCTGATTGGCGCCGTCGGTATCTGGCGCTACTCGATGGGTGCTACGCATTTCTTTCGCGGCATGCTGTTCCTGTACGTGGTCTACCCGCACCTGCGGCGCAAAGTGCGCAAGCTGGGCAAGGCAGCAGACCCGTCCCACGTATTCCTGATGGTTACCAGCTTTCGGATCGACGCGCTGACCACGGCCCAGGTCTACAGCTCGGTGATCCGCGAGGCCATCGAATGTGGCTTCCCTACCACCGTGGTCTGCTCCCTGGTGGAAATGTCCGATGAGCTGCTGGTCAAGAGCCTGTGGGCCAGGATGAACCCGCCCGACCACGTCAAGCTGGACTTCGTGCGCATCGCCGGTACCGGCAAGCGTGACGGCCTGGCCTTCGGTTTTCGCGCCATCTCCCGCCACCTGCCGGACAACCGCGCCGTAGTGGCCGTGATCGATGGCGACACCGTGCTCGCCGAGGGCGTAGTGCGCAAGACCGTGCCGTGGTTCCAGCTGTTCGGCAATGTCGGCGGCCTGACCACCAACGAGTTCTGCGAAGTGCGCGGCGGCTACATCATGAGCGAGTGGCACAAGCTGCGCTTCGCCCAGCGCCACATCAACATGTGCTCCATGGCCCTGTCCAAACGCGTGCTGACCATGACCGGCCGCATGTCGGTATTCCGCGCCAACGTGGTCACCGACCCGGGCTTCATTGCCGATGTGGAAAGCGACTCGCTGCAACACTGGCGCCTGGGCCGCTTCAAGTTTTTGACCGGTGACGACAAGTCCAGCTGGTTCAGCCTGATGCGCCTGGGCTACGACACTTTCTACGTACCGGACGCCGCGATCCACACCGTGGAACACCCGCCGGAAAAGAGCTTTATCAAGGCCAGCCGCAAACTGATGTTCCGCTGGTACGGCAACAACCTGCGCCAGAACTCACGTGCCCTGGGCCTGGGTATGCGTCGCCTGGGCCTGTTCACCAGCATCGTGCTGTTTGATCAACGCGTGTCGATGTGGACCTCTCTGCTGGGGCTGACCGTGGCGATCATCGCCACCTTCAAATACGGCGGCGCGTTCATCCTCGCCTACCTGCTGTGGATCGGCATCACCCGCCTGATTCTGACCCTGCTGCTGTCGTGCTCCGGCCACAAGATCGGCCCGGCTTACCCGGTGATTCTCTATTACAACCAGATCATGGGCGCGCTGGTGAAGATCTACGTGTTCTTCCGCCTTGATCAACAGTCCTGGACCCGCCAGGACACCAAACTGACCCGCGATTTGGCCAGCTTTCAACGTTGGTTCAACACCTGGTCGTCTCGGACCATGACCTTCTCCGCCGGCAGCATTTTCGTCGCCGTGTTGCTGATGATGGTTTGACCCTGCCAAGCCTGAATTAACTAGGAACTAAACACCATGAATAGCCCAGTAAACGCCAACGTTGTCCACGAATCCGAAGCCCAGCGCCAACACGCCCGGGTCAAAATCCCGGCCAAGCTGCGCTTCTTCGGCGCCGATCAAACACCGATGGAAGTGCGGGTGATCGACCTGTCCGCCGGCGGCCTGGCCTTCAACGCCCCGCAGCAGCCGCTGAAAGTCGGCGATGTGCACAAGGGTCGCTTGCAGTTCGTGATCGACAACCTGGGCCTGGCGATGGACGTCGAGCTGCAGATTCGCTCCTACGACCGCCAGACCGGCCGCACCGGTTGCCAGTTCCAGAACCTCGATGCACAAGACATCTCCACCCTGCGCCACCTGATCACCTCGCACCTGGCCGGTGACATCGTGACCATGGGTGACGTGCTGGCGACCCTGCAACGCGACAACTTCACCAAGGCGCGCAAGGTCAAGGACGGCGGCAGCAACATGAGCGTCGGTGGCCGCCTGCGGGCGGTGACTTTCAGCCTCGGGATCTTCGTGGTGGGCCTGGCGGCATTCGGCTTCGTGGTCAAATCGGTGTACGGCATGTACTTCGTCAGCCACGCCACCTCCGGCCTGGTGAGCGTGCCCGGGATGAACGTGACCATGCCCCGCGATGGCACCGTGCAAAGCCTGATCAAAGGCGATGCGGTCGCCGCCAAAGGCGCGCCATTGGCAACCTTCAGCACCAGCATGCTCGACGTACTCAAGGGCCATCTGGACGAAGACCAGCTGCAACCGGCCAAGGTCGAAGAGCTGTTCGGCAAGCAAATGACCGGCACCCTCACCTCCCCGTGCGACTGCGTCGTGGCCCAGCAACTGGTCGCCGACGGTCAGTACGCCAGCAAGGGCGACGTGATCTTCCAACTGGTGCCACGCGGCAGCCAGGCCAACGTTGATGCACGTTTCTCCTATCGCCAGTTTGCCGACGTTCGCCCGGGCACCCGCGTGAACTTCCAGGTAGCGGATGAAGAGCAGGTACGCACCGGCACCATCGTCAGCAGCACCAGCCTGAACAGCAGCGAAATGTCCTCCGACATCCGCGTGCAGATCAAACCCGACGCCCCGCTGGACAGCACCTACGCCGGTCGCCCAGTTGAAGTGACCAGCGATCGCGGCCCGTCCCTGAACTGGCTGATCGACAAAGCCATGGCCAACGGTCTGTAAGCAGAGGACATGCCTGTGATGACTCTCTCAAAAACACCGCAATCCCTGTGGGAGCGGGCTTGCTCGCGAAAGCAGTGTGTCAGCCAACACATGCATCAACTGACAGGGCCCCTTCGCGAGCAAGCCCGCTCCCACATGGGAACTGCGGCGTTGCTGGCTGTTGCGGTCAGCCTCGCCGGTTGCGCCGGCCTGCCCGACCAACGCCTGGCCAATGAAGCGCTGAAACGTGGCGACACCGTCACTGCCCAGCAGAACTACCAGCAGCTCGCGGATTTGGGCTACAGCGAGGCCCAAGTAGGCCTGGCGGATATCCAGGTCGGCACCCGCGACCCCGAGCAAATCAAGCAGGCCGAAGCGACGTACCGCGCGGCTGCCGATACCTCGCCCCGTGCCCAGGCACGCCTGGGCCGCCTGCTGGTGGCCAAGCCCGGCGCGACCGAAGCCGAACACCATGAAGCCGAAGGCCTGCTGAAAAAAGCCTTTGCCAATGGCGAAGGCAACACCCTGATCCCGCTGGCAATGCTCTACCTGCAATACCCGCACAGTTTCCCGAACATCAACGCCCAGCAGCAGATCAGCAAATGGCGCGCCTCGGGTTACCCGGAAGCCGGTCTCGCCCAGGTGCTGCTGTATCGCACCCAGGACACCTACGACCAGCACCTGGATGAAGTGGAAAGCATCTGCAAGGCCGCACTGAACACCACCGATATCTGCTACGTCGAGTTGGCCACGGTCTACCAGAAAAAAGCCGAGCCGGAAAAACAGGCCGACCTGCTCAAGCAGATGGAAGCCGGCTACAGCCGCGGCACCGTCACCGCCCAACGGGTCGACAGCGTGGCTCGTGTACTGGGTGATGCAAGCCTGGGCAAGACCGACGAAAAAACCGCCCAGGCCCTGCTGGAAAAAATCGCCCCCGGCTACCCGGCCTCCTGGGTCAGCCTGGCACAACTGCTCTACGACTTCCCGGAACTGGGTGACGTCGACCAGATGATGAAGTACCTCGACAACGGCCGCGCCGCCGACCAGCCCCGCGCCGAACTGTTGCTGGGCAAGCTCTACTACGAAGGCAAGTGGGTCCCGGCTGACGCCAAGGCCGCCGAAGAACACTTCCAGAAAGCCGTCGGCCGCGAAGTCGCCGCCGACTACTACCTCGGCCAGATCTACCGCCGTGGCTACCTGGGCAAGGTCTATTCGCAAAAGGCCCTGGACCATCTGTTGACCGCTGCGCGCAACGGCCAGAACAGCGCCGACTTCGCGATTGCCCAGCTGTTTTCCCAAGGCAAGGGCACCAAGCCCGACCCGCTTAACGCCTATGTCTTCAGCCAGTTGGCCAAGGCCCAGGACACGCCGGAAGCCAACGACCTGGCGACCCAGCTCGAAGCGCCGCTGACCCCGGAACAACGCGCCGAAGGCCAACGCCTGGTGCAACAGGAGCTGGCCGTGCGCGGCACCCTGGCCCAAAGCACGCTGCAATTGCACGCCCTGCAAGAAGAAGACGGCGAGGAATCCCTATGAAGCTCAACCCATTCGTCAAGGCCGGCATCGGCCTGACCTTCGCCCTGCTGTGGTCGTGCCCGACCCTGGCGGCGCTGACCGAAGCCAAGAACTTCGGCCTGGAAGTCAAAGTCACCGGCCAGTCCGAAGATGACCGCGACCTGGGCACCCAGAAAGGCGGCGACGTCAACGGCATCGGCCTTGACCTGCGCCCGTGGATCTACGGTGAAAGCGGCAACTGGAGCGCCTACGCCATGGGCCAGGCCGTGACCTCCAGCGACATCATCGAGACCGACACCCTGCAACAGTCCTCGGATGACGCCACTCAACAGACCAGCAATGACGACCGCAAGAGCAAGAAGAACTACCTGGCGATGCGCGAGTTCTGGGTCGCCTATGGCGGCTTCACGCCCTACCCCGGCGAGATCCTCAAGCTTGGTCGCCAACGCCTGCGCAATGACGACGGCCAATGGCGCGACACCAATATCGAAGCGCTGAACTGGACCTTCGACACCACCTTGCTCAAGGCCAATGTCGGCGTCGCCGAGCGCTTCAGCGAATACCGCACCGACCTCAAGGAACTGTCGCCCAAGGACAAGGACCGTCAGCACCTGTACGCCGACGCCGCCTACCAGTGGACGCCAGGCCAGTGGATCGGCCTGCGCGCGCACCACACCCATGATGACGGCAAGCTCGACTACCCGGAACCGGGCGTGGCCACCGACTCGCTGGACAAGCGCGAGAACGGCGACCTGACCTGGCTCGGCATCGAAGCCAACAGCGACGCCTACAACTGGCGCAACACCAACACCGTCAACTACTGGGCGAGCGTCACCGGCATGCAGGGCGACCGCGACACGGTCAACGCCTTGAACGCCGACGGCACCCGCCCGGCCAACGCCAAGCGCAGCGATGACGTGAATGGCTGGGCCACCGATTTGGGTGTACGCCTGCGCCTCGACCCGCAGTGGCAAGTGGGCGCCGCCTACTCCCGCGCCAGTGCCGAATACGAGCAGAACGGCCTGCAAAGCAACCGTTCGAACTGGACCGGTACCCAGTCCCGCGTCCACCGCTTCGGTGAAGCGTTTCGCGGCGAGATGAACAACATGCAGTCCATGAGCCTGTTCGGGTCCTGGCAGCTGCGCGAGGACTATGACGCAAGCCTTGTGTACCACAAGTTCTGGCGCGTAGACGGCAACAAGCCGGTGGGCAGCAACGGCATCGATGCCGTGCAGAACAACACCGATGACGTGACCGGCGCGATCCTGTCCAGCACGTCCCTGCCGCTTGAAGACGGCAAGAAAGACCTGGGCCAGGAGATGGACCTGGTGGTCACCAAGTACTTCAAGAAAGGCCTGCTGCCGGCCGGGCTCAGCCAGTCGATCGACGAGCCGTCGGCCCTGGTGCGCTTCCGTGCAGGCGTGTTCAAGCCGGGCGACGCCTATGGCAGCCAGGTCGACTCGTACATGCATCGCGCCTTTGTCGACGTGATCTGGAAGTTCTGATGGGAGCCTGCGCAATGAAGTCTCAAAGCCTGCTCGTCGCGGCCATGCTGTTGGCCAGCGCCTCGGCCTTCGCCGACAAAGCGCCGACCATCGCCAAAGAGCTGCAACAGGCCAAGACCTACACCATCTCCAGCCCGCCGACCGAGCCGCTGGAGATGGCCAAGCCTGCGCTGCCGGACGTGTCCGGCTACACCGCGGCCAATATCGCGAAAAAGATCGTGCGTACCAAGCCAGGCAAAATCAGCATCCGCCGGATGATGCAGGAAGACGCCCTGAAGGACTTCATCGGCGGCGACAACAAGATGGCCGAATGGGTAGTGCGCCAGCACGGCATTCCCCAGGCGATCTTTGTCGACGACGGCTACATGAACCTCAAGGACCTGCTGAAGAAAGTGCCCAAGCAGTACTTCAGCGAAACCTCGCCGGGGGTGTTCCTGGCCAAGTTGCCGATCGTGGTGGGCCGTAAAGGCATCCTCGAAATCGACAAGCAGACTCAAGAGCTGCGCCTGTCCCAGGAAGCCGGTTCGTTCCTGATCAACGACGGCCAGTTGTTCGTACGTGACACCAGAATCACCGGCTGGCGCGAGAAGACCAACGGCCCGGCGACCTTCCAGTCGCCCAAGGAATTCCGCCCGTTCCTGCTGGCCTGGGGCGGCACCGAGACCTACATAGCCAACAGCAAGATGGCCAGTTTCGGCTACGCCAACAGTAAGTCGTATGGCGTGAGTATTTCCCAATACACGCCGAACATGGCCAAGGTGCTCAAGCGCCCCGAGCCGACGGGCTGGATCGTCGACTCCGAGTTCTCGGACATGTGGTACGGCTTCTACTGCTACGAAACCACCGGCTTTGTGCTCAAGGGCAATACCTACAAAGACAACATCGTCTACGGCATTGACCCCCACGACCGTTCACACGGCCTGATCATCACCGACAACACCGTCTACGGCACGAAGAAGAAGCACGGCATCATCATTTCCCGGGAAGTGAACGACAGCTTCATCTTCAACAACCGCAGCTTCGACAACAAGCTCTCGGGCCTGGTGATCGACCGTAACAGCGTCAACAACCTGATCGCCGACAACGAGATCTACCGCAACCACACCGACGGCATCACCCTCTATGAGAGCGGCGATAACCTGCTGTGGGGCAACAAGGTGATCAGCAACCGTCGCCACGGCATCCGCGTGCGTAACAGCGTGAACATTCGCCTGTACGAGAACATTGCCATGGCCAACGGGCTGACCGGCGTGTACGGCCACATCAAGGATTTGACCGACACCGACCGCGACATCGCCCTCGACCCGTTCGACACCAAGGTCTCGCTGATCGTGGTCGGCGGTGAACTGGCCGCCAACGGCAGCGGGCCGCTGTCTATCGACTCGCCGTTGAGTGTCGAGCTGTACCGCGTATCGATGCTTGCGCCGACCAAATCCAGTGGCATCAGCTTCTCGGGCGTTCTTGGCGATCGCCAGGAAGAGATCCTCGACTTGCTGGTACGCCAGAAGAAAGCCGTGCTGATCGACCCTGTCGAACGCCAGACCGAAATGCAGGACTGAGGATGACCTTTATGCACCCACACATGATCAAACTGCTCAGCCTTTCGGGTTTGACCCTCGGCCTGCTCGCGGCCAGCCAGGGCGTGCGCGCCGACGAAATCAAGGCGCCAACCTTCACCGCCGAACCGTGCTGCAGCCTGTGCCCGGCCGCCCACGACGCGAAGAACTACACCACCCGCTACCAGCAGAACTTCACCACCCTGGTGCAAGCCCAGGGCGACTGGCTGTTCCGGACCCAGGAAGACCTGCGCACCGAATTCGACACCAGCCCCGCCGGCTACAAACGCATGCAGCAGCTGCACGATGCGTTCAAGAGCAAGGGCGTGGAACTGGTGGTGGTCTACCAGCCAACCCGTGGCTTGGTGAACCGCAACAAGCTCAACCCTGAAGAAAAAGCCAGGTTCGATTTCGACAAGGCCCTGGGCAATTACAAGACCATGCTCGGGCGCTTCGCCAAGATGGGCTACGTAGTACCGGACCTGTCGCCACTGACCAACGAGCAACTGCCGGATGAATTGCCGGCCCACGATTTCTACTTCCGCGGCGACCAACACTGGACGCCATACGGCGCCCAGCGCACCGCCAAAATCGTCGGCGCGAAAGTGCGGGCGATGCCTGAATTTGCCGGTATCCCGCAGCGCGAATTCGAGACCAAACGCTCCGGACGCATGGGCAAGACCGGCACCCTGCACAACATGGCCGGGCAACTGTGCGGCACCAGCTACGCGATCCAGTACATGGACCAGTTCACCACCGAGCCCAAGGGCGAAGCGGCGGACGGCGACCTGTTCGGTGATTCCGGCAACCCGCAGATCACCCTCGTGGGTACCAGCCACAGTGGCAAGAACTACAATTTCGCCGGCTTCCTGGAACAGGAAATCGGTGCCGACATCCTCAACGTCGCCTTCCCCGGTGGTGGCCTGGAAGGCTCGATGATCCAGTACCTGGGCAGCGAAGAATTCCAGAAGACCCCGCCGAAGATCCTGATCTGGGAATTCTCGCCGCTGTATCGCCTGGACCAGGAGACCATCTACCGCCAGATGATGTCGCTGCTGGACAACGGCTGTGAAGGCAAGACCGCCCAGATGAGCGCCAGCACCACGCTGAAACCCGGCAAGAACGAATTGCTGGTGAACAGTTCGAACAAAGACCTGCGCAACAGCAGTCACCAGGTCGACATCCGCTTCGCCGACCCATCGGTGAAAACCCTGCAAGCCACCCTCTGGTACATGAACGGGCGCCACGAGGACATCAAGATCGAGAAACCCGAAACATCCGATACAGACGGGCGTTTCGCCTTTGAACTGCGCACCGATGAAGACTGGGCCACGCAAAACCTGCTGGCCGTGGAAGTGCAGGGCCCTGAAGCGGGCCAGGCCGCGCAGAAAGTCGAAGCGAAAATTTGCACACGCAACGTATTCCCCGCCGCTGGTCAACAGACTGCTTCAACGGGGCAATGAGGTTACTTATGCAGAAGTTATTGATTCCAACGCTGCTGGGCCTGGCGATGTTTGCCGGCCAAGTCAACGCCGCCGCACCACTGCGTCCGCCCCAGGGTTATTTCGCCCCGGTGGAAGCATTCAAGACCGGCGACTTCAAGAATGACTGCGACGCCATGCCGGCGCCGTACACCGGCTCGCTGCAATTTCGCAGCAAGTACGAAGGTTCGGACAAGGCTCGTTCCACCCTGAATGTGCAGTCCGAAAAAGCCTTTCGCGACAGCACCGCCGACATCACCAAGCTGGAAAAAGACACCAGCAAGCGCGTGATGCAATTCATGCGTGACGGCAGGCCGGAGCAGTTGGAATGCACGCTGAACTGGCTCACGAGCTGGGCCAAGGCCGATGCATTGATGTCCAAGGACTTCAACCACACCGGCAAGTCCATGCGCAAATGGGCACTGGGCAGCATGGCGTCGGCCTATGTGCGCCTGAAGTTCTCCGACTCTCATCCGCTGGCCAACCACCAGCAGGAGTCGCAGTTGATCGAAGCCTGGTTCAGCAAAATGGCCGACCAGGTGGTGAGCGACTGGGACAACCTGCCGCTGGATAAAACCAACAACCACTCCTACTGGGCTGCCTGGTCGGTGATGGCGACCTCCGTCGCCGTGAACCGCCGCGACCTGTTTGACTGGGCCGTGAAGGAATACAAGGTCGGCGCCAACCAGGTGGATGCCCAAGGCTTCCTGCCCAACGAATTGAAGCGTCAGCAACGAGCCCTGTCGTACCACAACTACGCCCTGCCGCCGCTGGCGATGATCGCCAGTTTTGCCTTGGTGAACGGTGTGGACCTGCGCCAGGAAAACAACGGCGCGTTGAAACGTTTGGGTGACAAGGTGCTGGCCGGGGTGAAAGACCCGGAGATCTTCGAGCAGAAGAACGGCAAGGAACAGGACATGAAGGACCTCAAGGAAGACATGAAATTTGCCTGGCTTGAGCCCTTCTGCACCCTCTACACCTGCGCCCCGGATGTGATCGAGCGCAAGCACGGGATGCAGCCGTTCAAGACGTTCCGCCTGGGGGGTGACCTGACCAAGGTCTTCGACCCGGCGCATGAGAAAGGCAACAAAGGCAGCTAGTCGCTGATCGTTCCCACGCTCCGCGTGGGAATGCAGCCAGGGACGCTCCGCGTCCCAAAAGCGGACGCAGAGCGTCCAGTGAGGCATTCCCACGCAGAGCGTGGGAACGATCACATAGCCCTCTCATTTCGGTGGGGGGTTTGGGGGGGCCGTTGGCCCTTGACTGTTGGTTAAACATGGAGAGATCGGGATGGTTTTCTCGTCCAATGTGTTCCTGTTCCTGTTCTTGCCGATCTTCCTCGGCTTGTACTACCTGAGCGGGCAACGCTATCGCAATCTGCTGCTGCTGGTTGCCAGTTATGTGTTCTACGCCTGGTGGCGAGTGGACTTCCTGGCGCTGTTCGCCGCCGTGACGCTGTGGAACTACTGGATCGGCCTCAAGGTCGGTGCGGCAGGCGTGCGCACCAAGCCCGCCCAGCGCTGGCTGCTGCTGGGCGTGGCGGTCGATCTGTGCATCCTCGGCTACTTCAAGTACGCCAACTTCGGTGTCGACAGCATCAACCTGATGATGAAGTCGGCGGGCCTGGAACCCTTCATCCTCACCCACGTGCTGTTGCCGATCGGGATCTCGTTCTACATCTTCGAGTCCATCAGCTACATCATCGACGTGTACCGCGGCGACACCCCGGCCACCCGCAACCTGATCGACTTTGCGGCGTTCGTGGCGATCTTCCCGCATCTGATTGCCGGCCCGGTGTTGCGCTTTCGCGACCTGGCCGACCAGTTCAACAACCGCACCCACACCCTCGATAAATTCTCCGAGGGCTGCACGCGGTTCATGCAGGGTTTCATCAAGAAGGTGTTTATCGCCGACACCCTGGCGGTGGTCGCCGATCATTGCTTCGCCCTGCAAAACCCTACGACGGGTGACGCCTGGCTCGGCGCACTGGCGTACACCGCGCAGCTGTACTTCGACTTCTCCGGCTACAGCGACATGGCCATCGGCCTGGGCTTGATGATGGGTTTCCGCTTCATGGAAAACTTCAAGCAGCCGTACATCAGCCAGTCGATCACCGAGTTCTGGCGGCGCTGGCACATCAGCCTGTCCACCTGGCTGCGTGACTACCTGTACATCACCCTGGGCGGCAACCGTAAAGGCACGCTGACCACCTACCGCAACCTGTTCCTGACCATGCTCCTCGGTGGCCTGTGGCACGGTGCGAACATCACCTACATCGTGTGGGGCGCCTGGCACGGCATGTGGCTGGCGATTGAAAAAGCCATCGGCCTCAACACCGCACCGCGCAGTTTCAACGTTGTGCGCTGGGCCTTCACCTTCCTGCTGGTGGTGATGGGCTGGGTGATCTTCCGCTCGGAAAACCTGCACGTAGCCGGCCGTATGTACGGCGCGATGTTCAGCTTCGGCGAGTGGTCGCTGTCGGAACTCAACCGCGCCAGCCTCACCGGCCTGCAAGTGGCAACCCTGGTGGTGGCGTACGCAACCCTGGCGTTCTTCGGCCTGCGGGACTTCTACAGCAACCGCCCACCGGAAAAAACCAAGCCTGCGGTGAACACCCAGGCCGATGGCCCGGCGACTGCGCAACCGGGCTTGATCAAGGCCGTACCGGGCGACAACCCGGGCAGCATCCATGAGCCCGGCTACACCGTGGGCACCGAGGCCACCGTGCAACCGGCCTACTGGAGCGCCACCTGGCCACGCTACGCCATGCGCGCCGCAGTACTGCTGCTGTTCGTGGCGTCGATTCTCAAACTTTCGGCGCAGAGCTTCTCGCCGTTCCTTTACTTCCAGTTCTGAGGGAGCCGACCATGACCCGTTCATTACGCGTCCTCTACATCGCCTTGTTCCTCGCCGTGCTGCTGGCGTTGGGCGCCTGGTCGATGCGCAGTTTCTTCGGCTTCAGCACCAACGCCGACGCCACCGTGCTCAACGGCCGCTGGACCAAGGCCGTCGAGACCCACTACGACGACCAGTTCCCGATCAAGCGCCTGGGCACCAACCTCTGGGCAGCGCTGGACTACAAGCTGTTCAACGAAGGCCGCCCTGGCGTGGTGATTGGCCGCGACCACTGGTTGTACAGCGACGAGGAATTCAACCCCATCGTCAACGAAGACCAGAACCTGCAAGGCAACTATGCCTTGGTGGAAGGCGTGCGCCAGAAGCTCAAGGCCCAGGGTATCCAACTGGTGATGGCGATCGTGCCGGCCAAGGTGCGGCTGTACCCGGAACACCTGGGTGAAGTGCAGCCGGCGAGCATCCACGCCGGTCTGTACCAGGACTTCCATGCCCGCATGGCCGCCGACAAGATCGTCGCCCCTGACCTGATGGGTCCGCTGCAACAGGCCAAGCTGCACGGCCAACAAGTGTTCCTGCGCACCGACACCCACTGGACCCCGGACGGCGCTGAAGTGGCGGCCAAAGAATTGGCCAAGACAATTGCCAACAAAACGCCCCTGAGCGGCGAGCCTCAACGCTTTGTCACCGAAGCCGAGAAGACCGAGCCACACAAGGGCGACCTGCGCCTGTTCCTGCCGCTGGACCCGCTGTTCGAAAACCTGATGCCGCCCAAGGAGCCACTGCAAAAACGCGTGACGCACCTGGCTGAAACCAAAGGCGACGATGCGCTGTTCACCGACAGTGAAACCCCGGTGGCCCTGGTGGGCACCAGTTACAGCGCCAACCCGAACTGGAACTTTGTCGGCGCGCTGAAGCAAGCCCTGGGCAGCGACGTCATCAACTACTCCGAAGACGGCCACGGCCCGATCCTGCCGATGCTCAGCTACCTGAAAAGCGACGACTTCAAGAACAGCCCGCCACAGGTGCTGATCTGGGAGTTTCCCGAACGTTATCTGCCTGTGAACAACGAAATCGGCGATGCCGACCCGCAGTGGGTTGCGCAGCTCAAACAAGCCGGTATGCGCCAACAGAACATGGCTATCAACACCCCCACCGTTAAAAACATGAACTCCGAGACGCCCGACCGGGCGCAAAACTGAAAGAGAGGTAACTCACATGACTTTCACTACTAACCTCGCAAAAACTTTTGCCCTCGTCGCCGGCATGAGCGTTGTTTCGATGTCCGCCTTCGCCGGTGGCGACGCCGCCCTCTACGGTCCCGTCGCGCCAAAAGGCTCGAGCTTTGTGCGGGTGTACAACGCCAGCAACCAGGAAGTCAGCGCCACCGTCGGCAGCACCAACCTCAACGAGGTTGCACCGCTGGCCAGCAGTGACTTCAGCTTCATGCCGGGCGGTGACTACAGCGCCAAGGTCGGCAGCCAGACCCTGCCGGTCAAGCTCGCCGCCGACCACTACTACACCCTGGTCAGCAGCGGCAGCGGCCAACCGCAACTGATCGAAGAACCGCCGTTCAAGAACAAGCAGAAATCCCTGGTGCGCGTGCAGAACCTCAGTGACAAGTCGCTGACCCTGAAAACCGCCGATGGCAAGACCGACGTGGTCCAGGCCGTGGCCGCCAAGGGCCGTGGCGAGCGCGAGATCAACCCGGTGAAGGTCAGCCTGGCGCTGTATGAAGGCGATAAAAAAGTCGGCGACGTGAAGCCGGTAGCTCTGGAACGCGGTGAGGCCGCAGTGCTGTACGTCACCGGCACCGGCGCCAACCTGTCGCCAGTGTGGGTGAAACGCCCTGTGTCGACCCGCTGATTAGATTTTCAGATTGACGCTGCCCCCTGTGGGAGCTGGCTTGCCTGCGATGCGGACAACTCGGTGTATCAGGTACACCGAGGTGATGCCATCGCGGGCAAGCCCGGCTCCCACAGGCTCTAACCAAATTTGATTCAAGGAGAAACACCATGATCCCAGTAATCCTTTCCGGTGGTAGCGGCTCACGTCTTTGGCCGCTTTCGCGTAAACAGTTTCCCAAGCAGTTCCTGGCCCTGACCGGCGAGCACACCTTGTTCCAGCAAACCCTGGAGCGCCTGGTGTTCGACGGCATGGACGCGCCCATCGTGGTTTGCAACAAGGACCACCGCTTTATCGTCAACGAGCAACTGGCTGCCCGCAAACTGGAAACCCAGCGCATCCTGATGGAGCCGTTCGGCCGCAATACCGCGCCGGCCGTGGCCCTGACGGCGATGATGCTGGTCAACGAAGGCCGCGACGAGCTGATGCTGGTGCTGCCCGCCGACCATGTGCTGGATGACCAGAAAGCCCTGCAACGCGCCCTGGCCCTGGCCACTGTGGCGGCTGAGCGTGGCGAAATGGTGCTGTTCGGTGTGCCGGCCACCCGTCCGGAGACCGGCTACGGCTATATCAAGTCGACCAACGATTCGCTGCTGCCCGAAGGCGTCAGCCGCGTGCAACAGTTCGTGGAAAAACCCGATGAAAAACGCGCCGCCGAATTCGTCAAGAGCGGTGGTTATTTCTGGAACAGCGGCATGTTCCTGTTCCGTGCCAGCCGCTTCCTCGAAGAGCTGAAAAAACACGACCCGGACATCTACGACACCTGCCTGCTGACCCTGGAACGCAGCAACCAAACCGCCGACACCATCGACATCGACGAATCCACCTTCGCCTGCTGCCCGGACAATTCCATCGACTACGCCGTGATGGAAAAAACCCAACTGGCCTGCGTGGTGCCGTTGACTGCCGGCTGGAGCGACGTGGGTTGCTGGGCATCGCTGTGGGACGTGAATGAAAAAGACGCCAACGGTAACGTCAGCAAGGGCGACGTGGTGATCCAGGACAGCAAGAACTGCATGATCCACGGCAACGGCAAGCTGGTGTCGGTGATTGGCCTGGAAAACATCGTGGTGGTGGAAACCAAGGACGCGATGATGATTGCCCACAAGGACAAGGTCCAGGGCGTCAAGCAGATGGTCAACACCCTCAACGAGCAGGGCCGCAGCGAAACCCAGAACCACTGCGAGGTGTACCGTCCATGGGGCTCGTACGACTCGGTGGATATGGGCGGGCGCTTCCAGGTCAAGCACATCTCGGTGAAACCGGGCGCGTGCCTGTCGTTGCAGATGCACCACCACCGCGCCGAACACTGGATCGTGGTCAGCGGCACCGCCGAAGTCACCTGTGACGAGAACGTGTTCCTGCTCACCGAAAACCAGTCCACCTACATCCCGATTGCCTCGGTGCACCGTTTGCGTAACCCGGGCAAGATTCCATTGGAGATTATCGAGGTGCAGTCCGGCAGCTACCTGGGTGAAGACGATATCGAACGCTTTGAAGATATCTACGGTCGATCCACGCCAATCGAGCGTGGCGTGTCGGTAAAAACCATCGCGCAGTAAACAGAGCAGCACAACAAGCCCCCGCCCCACCGACTGCGTCCCCTATCCGCAGCCGGTGGGCCGGGGGCTTTTTCTTTGGGGCCGGGGAACCCGAAGATGGTCAACTCCACCTACGCTTGGTTAGGATGCCCGTTCCGTTTTCGAGGTTGTTGCCATGTTCTTTGGTGTCTTGCTGATTATCACCTGGCTGATCCTCTTGCTGCGCTACCCCGCCAGGGCGTTGCCGGTTTCCCTCGCGGCCGCCGTCGGCCTGGGCCTGGTGGCGGTATGGGTGGTGTGGCTGGACAACCGCGAGGCCCAGCAATTGGCACGCCTGGAACTGCGTACCGTCTACGCGCCGAAAGAATGCCCGGCAGACCGCCCGCTCAAGCTCACCTTGAACAACGGCAACAACGTACCGCTGACCGAACTGCGTTGGCGCATCGCCGCGTATGCGCCGGGCGATACGGTCAACCTGGCAGACAACGTGTACGCTGCCCCGCGCTATCGCGGCCCCGGCGAACTGCAGGCCGGCGCAACCTGGGAAGACTGCCTGCCAGTGCCGCCGCTGCGCCCCGGCTACCGCCCGCAAACCCTGGAATTTCGTGCCGAGCATTTGCAAGGCAGCTTCTCTGACTGATAACGACAAAGGACTGATCCATGCCCAACGTACTGATCACCGGGTGCTCCAGTGGCATTGGCCGTGCCCTGGCGGACGCCTTCAAGCAAGCCGGCTTTGACGTGTGGGCCAGCGCCCGGCGCAGCGAGGATGTGGCGGCACTCGCCAGCGCCGGCTTTAACGCGGTGCAACTGGACGTCAACGACAGCGCTGCACTGGCGCAGTTGGCCGGGCAGGTCGGCGAGCTGGATGTGCTGATCAACAACGCCGGCTACGGCGCCATGGGCCCGTTGCTCGACGGCGGCACCCAGGCGATGCAGCAGCAATTCGAGACCAACGTATTCTCAGTGGTCGGCGTGACTCAGGCGCTGTTCCCGGCCCTGCGTCGCCGTATAGGGTTGGTGGTGAATATCGGCAGCGTGTCCGGCGTGTTGGTCACACCGTTCGCCGGTGCGTATTGCGCCTCGAAAGCCGCAGTGCATGCCTTGAGTGATGCGTTGCGCATGGAGCTCGCACCGTTCGGCGTGCGGGTGATGGAAGTGCAGCCAGGCGCCATCGATACAAGTTTTGCAAAAAACGCCGGCACCCAGGCCGAACTGTTGATCAATGAAAAGTCGCCCTGGTGGCCACTGCGCGAAAGCATCCGCGCCCGGGCCAAGGCCTCCCAGGATCGGCCTACGCCCGCCAGCCAGTTTGCGGCAGACGTGCTCAAGGCCGTGCAACAGACCACGCCGCCGCGCCTGTTGCGCTCGGGTAATGGTTGCCGGGCACTGCCATTGATGGCGGCGTTGCTGCCCAAGGGTTTGCTGGAGACCGTCTTGAAAAAACGCTTTGGCCTGAGCGGCCAGCTCTAAGAGCCCCCGCCTCCCCGTGGCGAGGGAGCTTGNNCTCCCTCGCCACACGGTTTCTCGGCTGATCAGCCTTTCATGAAATCAATGAAGGCCCGCACTTTCAGGGGCAAATGCCGGGTATCCGGGTACAACGCGTACACCCCCTGCGGCGCAAATCGATACCCCGGCAGCAACCGCACCAAACGCCCCGCATCCAGGTCTTCCTGCACCAGCCACAGGGGCAGGATCGCCACGCCATGCCCGCGCACGGCAAACGCCTGGAGAATGGCGGCACTGTCGGCAACCAGTGAAGCCTTGCCGGGGCCTGGACGGTACAGGTGCTCATGGCCGGCCGGGTCGAGCACCGTCAACTCCGTCAGCCGCCCGTGCCCCAGCTTGGGCAGTTGCTCCAGCTCTTCCAGCGTGGCGACCCCGGCAAACCCCGGTGCAGCCACGGCGAGGATTTCGTAGCTCGACAGCTGCACCGCCCGATGATTGGAGTCGAGCATCCGCCCCAATCGAATAGCCACATCGAAGCGCTCGGAGATCAGGTCGGCGTGGCTGGAGGAGGTGGATAACTGGATGTTCAATTCCGGGTGCAGGCCGCGAAAGGTTTCCACTGCCGGCACCACCACCGCCAATCCGTATTCGACGGTGGTGGTGATCCGCAATGTGCCCTTGAGCTGGCTGTGCTCCGAACGGGCCTCTTCCACCGCCAGGCGCGCTTCTTCCAGCATGCGCGTGCAGCGCAGGTAAAAGCGTTCGCCCGCATCGGTCAGTGCCAGTTGCCGAGTACTGCGGGTCAGCAGGGTCACGCCCAGCTCGGCTTCCAGGCGCTTGAGGTTGAAGCTCACCACTGCTCGCGTCTGCCCGAGGACATCAGCGGCTGCCGTCAACGAACCGGCCTCGACCACGGCCTTGAAGGTGTCGAAACGATCCAGGCTGACCATATGCCACGCCCTCCTTTGTCAAAATATTTTTGACAAACTAACAGTCAAACCGCTGTTTCCCAAGTGCCCGCACCCGCCTACCCTGCCGCCATCCACAGCAGGAACCGCGCAATGACCTACCGCTCGAAAGTCACCTGGATCTTTCTACTGGGCTTCGCCCTCGACCTGGTGAACATGTTTGTCGCCACCATCGCTTACCCGGACATCGCCCGCGAGTTGCACGCCTCGGTCACGCAACTGGCATGGATCGGCAACGCCTACATGCTCGGCCTGACCGTGGTGATTCCCCTGAGCGTTTGGCTGGCGGCGCTGCTGGGTGAGCGCCGGTTGATTGCCGTCAGCCTGTTGCTGTTC
>NZ_JACARS010000080.1:0-23135 GCF_013386485.1 Pseudomonas sp. P7758
CCCAAAAACGGATATGCCCCCAAAAAGAAGCATCACCCATTAGCCAGCTCTTCCAGATGATCCATCAACTCCTGCGGCTTAAGCACCAGCACATCACTGTCCACCGCATCCAGCACTACCTCCGCCGTATTCCCGATCAACGCCCCTGAAATCCCGGTGCGCGCCACCGTACCTATGATGGTCACAGCCGCCTGCCACTTATGCGCCGCGTGAGGAATCAACACATCCGCCGGCCCTTCCTCGATATGCAGATGAGTGTCGTCAATATCGAACTCCGCCTGAAACGCCTTGCACTGCTCACGATACCGGGCCTCGATCGTCTCCTTGAGCTGAAACACCGGATCCGCCGCCGACAACATCGGCGACGGATGCGCACTGATCACATGCAACTGCGCCTTGGCCAGGCTCGCGATATCAAACCCATGATCAATGATCGCGTTATGCAATGCCTGATGCTCGGCATCAGAATTGCCCACATCGATGGCCGCCAGAATCACCCCGCCAGCCCAAGGCCTGGACGTCTTCACCAGCAGCACCGGAGTCGGGCAGTAGCGCATCAACTTCCAGTCGGCAGGCGTCAACAGCGCCTTTTTCAGCGGGCTGTCAGCGAAATGCTGCTTGACCACCAACCCACAACCCTCTGCCTGCTGCACGTCGATGATGGTTTCATGCAGGCTGTCATTCCACGCCTGTTCGGTGGTGACGCTGTAGCCATCCTCCTGCAAACCGGCCTTCAGCAGGCTCAACATCGCAGAATGCTCGTGCTTCTTGTCACACACCAACAGATGCAAATGTGCCCCGGTGACGCCGGCAATCAGCTTGGCGCGCTTGAGGGCCAGGCTTTCCGAATGCTCAGGCTCGATGACCACCAGGATGCTGCGTATGGCTTGCATGGTCGGGTTCTCCAAAAAAGGGTGGGCGTGGAACAACTATAGTTGCTGCCCGGCACACGTCATGTTGATGCACATCAAGCCCGGTAGCTGGCGGTCTGCGGCGCGGTCGGTATAATCGCCGGCCTTTTGTGAATCTTTGCCCGTGAGCCCGATGAACCTGCCAGAAATCCACGAATTCCTCGGTTGCCGCACCCCCGACGGCTGGGTCCAGGCCGCGTTGGCCGACCAGGAAACCCTGCTGATCGACCACAAGAACTGTGAATTCAAGGCCGCCAGCACCGCCTTGAGCCTGATCGCCAAGTACCATTCCCACGTCGACCTGATCAACCTGATGTCACGCCTGGCCCGGGAAGAACTGGTGCACCATGAGCAAGTCATGCGCCTGATGAAGAAGCGCAAGATCGAGCTGCGCCAGCTGTCCGCCGGCCGCTACGCTTCGGGTTTGCGCAAGGTGGTGCGCAGCCATGAACCGGTCAAACTGGTGGATACCCTGGTGGTCGGCGCGTTTATCGAAGCCCGCAGTTGCGAGCGTTTCGAAGCACTGGTGCCGCATTTGGACGAAGAACTCGGCAAGTTCTATTTCGGCCTGCTGAAAAGCGAGGCCCGGCATTTCCAGGGTTACCTGAAACTGGCTTACCAGTACGGCGACGCCAAGGACATCGCCCAGGTCATCGACCGTGTACGCGCCGCCGAGCAGGAACTGATCGAGTCACCGGACGTCGAGTTCCGCTTTCACAGCGGCGTGCCAGCCTGACGCAACCGCTGCACCGAGCAACGCGGTGATACCGGCGAGTATCAGGATCACCGTCTGCGTCCCCAGCGGCGCCGCCAGCAGTGCGATCAGCAACCCGGCCAGCGGCTGCGAGAGGTTGTTGAGCAAGGTCAGCACGCCCACCGTCTTGCCAAAGTCCCGGGCCGGGATTACCCGTTGTCGGACGCTGCGGATGTACACGTTGAACATCTTGTCGAAACCGGTCAGCAGCAGGAAACCCACGGCATAAGCCCACACATTCGGGCTGATGGCCGTGATCAACGCTCCCACGGCAATCATCGAATACGACAAACCGCCCAGCACCTTGAGCGGCAGGGAAGCGCGCGCCAGGAAAAACAGGATGGCGATGGTCACCAGCGCGCCGGCCGCCTGCAACCCGGCGTAGGTGTCCTTGCCGGCGGCGTATTGGCCAATGACCATCGCGGCGGAAGTGGCGAGGGTGACGCCGATGATCAGGTTCACACCCACCGCCAGGGCGATAATCCTTTTCAGCTCCGGCAGGTCGCGGATATGCCCGAAGGCAACGCGCAACGGTTGCAGCCAGATGTCGTTGTGCTGCTCGAAGGTTTCAAGATTGACCGTGGTGTGGCGTTGCCAGATGCGCATCGCCAGGTCCGCCAGCAGGAACAGCCCGGCAACCCCCAGCACGACCCAGTGCCAGGCCCAGACGCCCAACATCAGCGCCGCCACCAGCGGGCCCAGCACCAGCCCGGTCTGGTCGGCAATCTGCGAGTAGGACAAGGTCTTGGCGTAGGTGTAATGCTTGAAGATATGCGGCAGCAGCACCTCCCGGGCCATGATGCCCTGGGTGGTCAACACGCCGCACAGCGCCGAAAGCATGACAATCCAGTAAATCCCGTCGAACATTCCATACAGCAGCACCGCCGCCACACACGCCAGCGCCCGGTACACCTGGCTGATATGCAGGACGCGCACGGCGGGGTATTTGTCGCACAACGCCCCGCACACCGGGAACGACAGGTACCGCGGCAAGGATTCGACAAAAAACGCCAGGCCCGCCCACGACACACTGTTGGTGGTCTGGAACACGATCAGCGGCACGATGAACAACAGAATCTGGTCGGCCAAGCGTGACAGAAACAACGAAATGAAGAAAGCCAGGTAATCCTTGCGCATGGTGTGCTCGTGTCCGTGAGTCAAATCGTCGTCAGTAGCCGGAGCCGGATTTATCCGTGAGATTGTGGCGCTCGTCGCCCTTGAGCGGCGGGTTGAATACGCTGACCAGCACCAGGTCCTGCTCCTTTCCGCCTCTTAGATAATGGCAGTCGTGTTGGTCCAGCGCATAAATATCACCGGGGCGGATCGGGTAGACGTTACCGTCCATATCTTCGACTTCACCCTCACCGGCGATGCAGTAGCAAGCCTCCAGGTGATTACGGTATTGCAGCAGTGACTCGGTGCCGGCACGCACGACGGTGTGGCAGACGGTATAACCCATCCCGTCCTTTTCCGTCAGCAACCGATGACTGGTGCCAGCGCCCCATTCGACAAAGTGCGCGGTGTTTTCTATGTCTGATTTGTGACGAACGAACATGGTTTTCTCCCGCTATGTAGGTAGAGGGCCATGATTCTCTTGTGTTTGTGGTGTTGTCATCAGCGACACTTCCGAAAAGCGTGTGGGGCGCATCTGGCGGACGGTACCGAGTTAAAGACTGCGGTGAAACTGTTAAAAACTCTTAAAAGCATGAAGCTTCGTCGGCCAGTGATGGCCAGCTGCTTTAGTCTGCCGGCTTGCCACCTATAATGCGCACACTTCAATCCGCGCGTGCACTGGAAATTTATGGATAACTTGGGTCTCGGCAAGGTCTTGCTCGTGGAGGACGATGAGAAGCTGGCAGGGCTGATCGCCCATTTCCTGTCCCAGCATGGCTTCGAGGTGCTGGCCGTGCACCGCGGCGATCTGGCGCTGGCGGCGTTCCTGGAGTTCAAGCCGAAGATCGTCGTGCTCGACCTGATGCTGCCCGGCCAGAGCGGCCTGCATGTGTGCCGTGAAATTCGCAACGTGTCCGACACGCCCATCGTGATCCTCACCGCCAAGGAAGACGACCTCGACCACATCCTCGGCCTGGAGTCCGGCGCCGATGATTATGTGATCAAGCCGATCAAGCCGCCTGTGCTGCTGGCTCGCCTGCGCGCCCTGCAACGTCGCCAGGCGCCGGAACCCACGGTGCGCGGCGCCCTTGAGTTCGGCCGCCTGGCCATCGACCGCAGTTGCCGGGTGGTGAGCCTGGGCGGGGAGAAGATCGACCTGACCACCATGGAATTCGAACTGCTGTGGTTGCTGGCCAGCGCCGCCGGGAAAATCCTCTCCCGCGATGACATTCTCAACCGCATGCGCGGTATTGCCTTTGACGGGCTCAACCGCAGCGTCGACGTGTACATCAGCAAGCTGCGCGGCAAGCTCAATGACAACCCCCGGGAACCGGTGTGCATCAAGACCATCTGGGGCAAGGGCTACCTGTTCAATCCGTTCGCCTGGGAGGTCTAGATGTTAAGGCTGTTTCTGCGTCTGTATATCATCCTGGCCATTGGCTTGGCCGGGGCGATCTGGCTGGTGAACTACACCTTCGATGAGCTGTTGCCGGAAGCCAACGAAACCTACAACCGCGAAGCCCTGCGCGGCCCGGCGTATGGGGTGGTGGAACAATTGCGGCCGGTGACAGGGGTAGCGCGCGCCGCCCGCCTGGCCGAGTTGCAACCGCACTATGGGCTGCGCCTGGCGCTGGTGCAGCGGGACAGGCTGAAACTCACCGAGCGTGAACAGCAACTGCTGGCCAGTGGCGAGTTGGTGGTGCGTGGGGATTTCATGGAGTTCATCTCCAACATCGACGGCGGCCACCAACTGCTGGAAATCAAACTGCCGGAAGAGCCCAAGTGGCTGTATATGTGGGCCTATGGCTTTCTCGGCCTGTGCCTGGCGATTGTCCTGTACTTCTGGGTTCGGCCCCATTGGCGTGACCTGGAGCATATCCGCCTGGCCGCGCAACGTTTCGGTGACAACGATCTCGGCTCGCGCATCCTGCTGCCGCGCCGTTCTACCGTGCGCGAGCTGGCAGGGCACTTCAACCAGATGGCCGAGCGCATTGAAAGCCTGATCGCCAACCAGCGCGAGTTGACCAACGCCGTGTCTCACGAGCTGCGTACGCCGATTGCGCGGCTGTCGTTTGAGCTCGACCAGCTCAAGCAACAGGCCGATCCACGGGAGAGCCGCGCACTGATCGCCGACATGTATGCCGACCTCGGCGAGCTGGAAGAAATGGTCTCGGAACTGTTGACCTACGCCAGCCTGGAACGCGGCGCCACGCAGATCACCCGGGAAAGCATCGAGGCCCACAGCTGGCTCGACAGCGTCATCGGCAGCGTCGCCCTGGAGGCCGAGGCGGCAGGCGTGCAGTTGCTGCTGCGCACCTGTGAAGTCGATTACATCCGTATCGAGCCGCGCTTTATGGCACGGGCGGTGATCAACCTGTTGCGCAATGCAATTCGCTACGCCGACCGGCGCGTGGAAGTGTCGCTGGTGAAGTTTGGCACCGGCTATGAAGTACGGGTCAATGACGACGGGCCCGGTGTGCCGGTGGAAGGGCGAGGGAAGATTTTCGAGCCGTTCCTGCGCCTGGACGCCAGCCGTGACCGCCGCACCGGTGGCTTCGGCCTCGGCCTGGCGCTGGTGCGGCGGGTGTGCCAATGGCATGGCGGGCAGGTTGAAGTGCTGGATTCGGAGTGGGGCGGGGCATCGTTTCGGATGACCTGGGCGTATGCCGAGTAATCATCCAGGAGCCATGGAGATCAAATGTGGGAGCGGGCTTGCTCGCGAAGGCGGTGAATCAGTCGCCGGATACATTGACTGAAACACCGCCTTCGCGAGCAAGCCAGCTCCCACATTTTGATTGGGTTACCAAAGTTAGAACGTGTATTCGACCATCCCCATCACCGACGTCTGCAAGCGTCTCTCCACAATCGGGCTTTGCCCGGCCTTGTCTGCCAGGTACTGCACATCCAACAGCGTCGAAAACTGTGTGTGCTCGCTGATCGGCAAGCTCCACACCAGATTCATCCCGTTGCTGATGTTGCCGCCGCTGGCCTTGTAGGCCTTGAAGCGACTCTGTGCGGCCTGGCCGGTGGTCACGCCGTACCAGGTCTGCAGGTAATTGCTGTCGCCAAAATGGCTGCTGAGGCTGGCATCCAGCGAACCGTAGTCGCCGTCGTACAGGTTGGTGCCCAGGCTCAGTTCCAGGTGGGTGAACGCCTTGCCGGAATCCTTGTGATCATCTTCCTCAAGCGCATGCTCCAGGGTTGCGCCGAGAATCACCCCGCCCAGGTTATAGCTGCCACTGACACCCACCTGGGCGCGAGTCTTGATCTCGCCCATACCCTTGAGTTTCTTCGAGCCCGGGCGCCCGGTCTTGCTTTCGTCCTTGCGTGAGCCGCTGGCGCCGACGTAGGCGCTGAAGCTCGCGCCGCCGCCGTCATAACCCCAGCCCAGGCCCTTGTCGGTGTCGAGGAAAATCCCCCACGGGCTGACGATGGCCACCCCCAGCACCGGCGCGGTGACTCGCTCGTCGCTGCCGCTGTAGCGGGGCAGGTTGGCCACGCCGGCCTTGAGGGTGTATTCCCAGTCGTCGGCCAGCAGGGTGTCGGCGCTGGCCAGCAGGCACAGCGACGTCAGGGACAGGCACAGGTGTTTTGAACGCATGATGGTCTTCATGTGAGGTCAGAGACTCAAGGGGTTGTGGGGAGAATCGGTACGTTTGAAGTGGTAGCCGGAGGCGCTCAGGCCATTGACCTGGCGACTCACGGTATCGCCCAGGCCATAGCCGTTGCCGGCCAGCACCGCGTGGGCGTTGTCCACGGGCAGCAGGATGTAGTCGGTCAGCGGCTCGTCGTGCAGTTGGCCGCGGATCACCAGGAAGCCGTTCTCCAGGCGCACGCTGATGCCGCTCAGGGGCGCGTCGGGCTCATGGGTGTTGAGCACTTGATAGGTACCGATGGTGTCGGCCCAGGCATTGCTCAGCGGGGTCGGTTCGATGCGTTCGCCCACCGGGACGCGTTGGCCGTGGCTGCGGGCGGTGAGCATCTGGCGCCCTTGCACCGTTACCACATCCAGCTGCACACGGCCCAGTTCGCCGAGGTCCTTGAGCCAGAAGCCGAGGAATTTCTGTTGTGCCCGCAGCCAGCCCTGGCCGTCGCGCAGCAGTTCGAAACGGGTGTCGGCCAACTCGCCATACAGCTGGCCGTTTTCGTCCTTGATACGGAAGACACCCCAGGCCGTGGCGTAGAAACCCGCCAGGCGCCTGCGGTCGATCGCGGCGGGCACCTGGCGGATTTTCAGGCCGTGGGCGGGCGCCTGGCAGTTGTCGGCACACACCGGGTCGCCGGTCTGGGCCTGGAGCATCAGGCGCAGAGTGTCGGTGGTCAGGGACACCACCATCTCTTCGGCGTTGCTGTCGTTGGCCATCACGATCACGGCCAGTTGCTGGTCCGGCAGCATCGTCAGTTGCGCCGCGAAATCATCTCCGCCACCGCTGTGCTGGAAGGTGCGAATGCCGGGGCCCACCGGCTCATCGCCGCAAGGGGCGAGAAACCACCCCAGGCCCATCTGGCAGTCGAAGTCCAGGGCGTTGCCGGTGTTTTGCTGGGTGAACATCTCATCAATCGACTGGCTGCCCAGTAGCTGTCTGTCTTTATAGAGGCCCCGGGCGAAGAGCATGCGCACGTAGTGGCTGAGGTCCTTGGGGCTGCTCCACAAGCCACCGGCCGCAAGGTCGCGCACCTGGGCGTCGGCGCTGACGGTGCCGTCTGCATAACCCCGGGCGCGAAAGCCCGGTTGCGCGCCGGTGCCGACGAAGCTCGACTGGTTCATCTCCAGGGGCTTGAGCAGGCTGCTTTGCAGTCGGGTTTCGAAATCCTGCCGACTGCTGCGTTCGATGGCGGCGCCGACCAGGGCGTAGCCGAGGTTGGAATAGGCCACCTGGGTCCCCGGTGGCGTGCTCAGCCAAACCCCTGAAATACGCATTGGCATCTGGCCCATGGCGAAGGTGTTGCGCACGTCCCGCAGGTGTTCGCTGGGCAGGCCGGACTGGTGGCTGAGCAGGCGGCGCAGGGTGATGTCGCGGTCGGCGGCAGCCTGGTCGGAATGAAAGCGCGAGCGTACGTAGAACTCCCGCAGCGTGTCCTGGATCGGGGTGTCAAGGGCCAGGCGCTGTTGCTCCACCAGTTGCAGGGCGGCGGTGGCGGTCAGCAGTTTGGAGAGGGCGCCGGCGCGGAACGCGGTGTTGGGGGTGACGGGTTTGCCCAGGGCCTTGTCGGCCAGGCCAAAGCCCTGGGCCCAGATCAGTTCCTGGCCGTTGACCAGGGCGATGGACAGGCCGGGTATGTTTTGCCTGGCCATTTCAACGGGGATGCGTTTTTGCAGGTAGCGGATGATTGCGCTGTAGTCGCCCTTGGGGATAGGCGGCGGGGCCGGCGGTTGGCCGTGGCAGCCGAGACTGCCCAGCAGGCAACCCAGCAGCGGAATACTGCGCAATGTGCGAAACATGATGAGCACCCGAGGGGTGGTTTGGATGCTCGAATGCTAGGGGCGGGCCGTCGATGAGTCTTTGTGAGCTTTGTCGGGAAACTGTCAAAGACTGTTAATCGGCTGCCGGCCCAGGCCGGTTTATTTCAACGCCGGATCTCCTGGGTTGAGCTTCTTCCACGACTGCATCACCACCTGCGCCTTGGGCTCTTTTCCGTTTTCCAGGTAGTACTGGATCAACGACAGCCGCGCATTGCGGTTATACGGCTGCAATGCCAACAGCTTTTCCAGCTGTTCACAGGCCTGATCCACATGCCCGCTGTCATGCAGCGCCACCGCCAGTACATAGTTGTACTGCGGATTTGCGGGCTCCAGTCGCGCCGCTTCACGCAGGTGCGGCATGGCTTTGGCCGATTCCCCGGCGCGAATCAGCATCAACCCCTGGGTGTGCTGCAACAGTCCCGCCTCGGGGTGCTGCTTGAGGTTGTCCGCCACCAGCGTCCGTGCCTCCTCGGCACGACCGTTGGCCTCCAGCCATTGCGCCAGGGTCACCAGCGCCGGGAAGAAATCCGGGTCCCGCAGCAACGCGGTGCGCAGCTGCGCTTCTACCTTGTCGCCGCGACCGCTGGCCTGGTACAGCATCGCCAGGTTGAGATTGGCTTCGGCCCGCTCCAGCAAGCTCAACTGTACATTTTCGTATTCGGCGATCGCCTTGTCCCAGTCCGGCCCAAGGCCCTGGCCCGAGGCGCTCAGCAGGTCACGGGCGGCAATGATCCGTACCGCCAGCACCGGGTCCCGCAGCAACGGCCCATACAACGCTACCCGTTCAGGCGGCGGCAGGAATGCACTGATCGCCCGCACTGCGCTCTCACGCACTTGCGGCGCCGGGTTGCCAAGGTCCCTGGTCGCCAGTTTCAACGCCTGTTCACTCGGGTAGTTCGGCAGTTCAGCCAGCAGCGTCGCGCGCTGGATTGCCGGCAGGTTGTTGCGTGCCAACTGGTCATACAGCGCTTGCGCCGCGCCTGGCTGGCCACCCCGGATCAGCAGCATACTTTCGGCGTAACGCGGTGCATGCTCGGGCTCGCTGGCACTCCAGAGCTTGAACTGTTCGCTGACCTTATCCCCGGGCCGGGGAATGCTGAAACTGTGGTCGTGCCGGAAGTCATTGCCCATGTAGAACTTGCCGGGCATGTGGCAATCGACGCAGAACGAACCGGGCTCGCCGGCCGCGTGGCGGGTATGTTCGGGGGAGTCGTAGTTCTTGGCCTGCAACCCGCGACCATCCACCGTGGCCACGGCGGTTTTGCCCGCAGTGTTGTGGCATTGCAGGCACAGGCCATTGCCCGGTGCTTTCAGTTCGGCGCTGTGGGGGTTGTGGCAGTCACTGCAGCGCACGCCCTTGTCGGCCATTTTGCTTTGGGCGAACGAGCCGTGTTCGAACACTTCATCCTTGATCTTGCCGTCCTGCGCATACAGCTCGCGGGTCAGCACGCTGGGCAGGTAATCGTCCATCAGGCGTTTGCCCACGGTATAGCCGTCCCCCAGTGGCGCGCGGCGGGCGTGGCAGCGGGCGCAGGTTTCGATCTCGACGGTGGCGTCCTTGTCTTTCAAGTCCACGGCAAAGCCCGCGTGCAGCAGATCGCCTTTTTTCGCCGCCCACTCCACATGGTTCGACGCCGGGCCATGGCACGCCTGGCAGCCGACGCCCAGGCTGTTCCACTGGCTGTCGAAGCTGTTTTTGGCGGCATCGAAATTGCGCTTGTAGCCGGTGGTGTGGCACTCCACGCACATGAAGTTGGCGTTCTGGCTGGGCTTGCTCCAATGCAGCGGGTTCTTGAAGTTCACGCCCTGGCCGGGGTAGAGGTGAAACCAACGGTTCTTTTGCGTATCCCACGCCACGCCCAGGGCCTGCAAGCGCCCCTCGCCAACCTCGATCAAATACTGCTGCAATGGCGCGATGCCGAAGGTATAGGCGACCTTGAAGTCCGCCGCCTTGCCGTCGGCGCCGGGCGTGTTGACCCAGAACTCATCGCCCCGGCGCGAGAACCGGGTGGTCTCACCCTCGCTGCTGAAGGACACATCGGTGAAGTCGGCCGGTACCGTCTCGGCGGTGGCGACCTGCATCGCCAGCTGGTGGTGTGAGCCTTGCCAGTCCTTCACCTGTGCCTGGTGACAACCCTGGCACTGCTGCTCATCGACCATTTTTGCAGGCGGCAGAACGGCCACCGGCTTGACCACGGGGGCAGGCGCCGCCACCGGCAGCCGAGGCGTGCTGGCCTGGAGGAAAAACCAGATTCCGGCCATGGCCAACAGCAGCAGGGCGATCAGTACGGGATACAGGTAACGACTGGGGGAATCACGGCGAGGTACGGCTTTATTGTCAGGCTTGGGCATTACGACTTCCGATGTCCGATGCATTGACGCTCTGGTGGCGCGCTTAAGCTCTGTGCAGCTTTGACGTTGGGCGCTTGCCTGTCAAATAGTCGCTGTGAAATACCCCACAACCTGTGTTGTCTGCCGGGTTATTTTCCCAGAGTTGGCTATACCTACAGCTCAACGTTCCTTCGATGACAACCAGGGAGTTCGACGATGAAGCTAGGACTAATGATCGGCACGGTGTGCATTGCCTCGATCGGGGTGATGGGGTGTTCCAGCAAGGTGACGCAGCCGGACGAGTATTCCGGGTTTCTCTCCGACTACAGCAACCTGAAAGAAGCCAAGTCCCCCTCGGGCGCTGACGTGATGCGCTGGGTGGACCCCAACCTGAACCTGAGCCGTTATACCGGCGTGTATATCGAGCCCACGCAGTTCTACCCCAAGCCACAAGCCACCACCAGGATTCCTGAAAGCACCTTGCAGGGCATCAACACCTACTACAACCAGGCGCTGAAGCGCGAGCTGGAAAAGTCCCTGCCACTGGCCAACGGGCCTGGCCCGGGCGTGATTGTAGTACGGGCGGCCATCACGGCCGTCAGCAGCAAGACCGAAAGCCTCAAGCCGTATGAGTACATTCCTGTCGCGCTGGTGGCCGCTGCGGTCAGCACCGGTACCGGGATTCGTGACCAGGAAACCACCCTGGGCACCGAGGCCCAGTTCCTCGATGGCGACAGCGGCAAGGTAATCGCCCAAGTCGTGCGTAAAGGCACCGGCAAGCCGTTGTCGAACGATTCCCAGGTGATGAAGGCCGATGACGTGAAAAGCGTGATCGACGGTTGGGCGTCGGACCTGCACCAGTCGTATCTGAAGCTGAAACGCTGATGTGCCGGGCCCGGGGTTCGTGCCCCGGGCCGCATGAGCCCCCGACTACTGGCCGATGAACCAGCGGTAATAAGGGTTGGCGCTGTCTTGTTGCAACACCGCCTGGATATCCCGGCCCCAGGCGGTGCGATCGCCGTCATAGGCATGCAGGCTGGCGCGATAGAACTGCATCAGGCGCTGCTGTTCGCCGGCCAGGGTACGGGTGAACGCCGGGTCCGCATTCAGCAATGGCGTGGGCACCCGCAGATCCAGCAGCGCCGGGAGCACCCGGGCGATCTCTTTGCTGCGTACCCACGGTGCATATTCGATACGCGGCTGGTCATCGGTGACTGGCAGCGCAGTGCCCGCAAAACGCTCCAGGCCCTGGCGATCGGTGACCCAGGTGGCGAGCAGGGTTGCCGCGGAATCTATGCCGACATCACTCAGGGCGCTGCTGACGGTCGGTTGCTCAAAGCGCTGGCGAATCCGCGTGGCGTCCAGTTCGATGGGCTCCATGGAGCCCACCAGCAGCATTTCGTGGAATTCGCTGGTCCACAGCGTCGCGTACGGAAACACGTCGAGGAAGCTGCGCACCAGGGACTGTGAGTCCTCGATGTTTTGCGTCGGCAAGGGCAGCCATTGGGCCAGCAGGCCGTTTTTCTCCAGGCGCCGGGCAGCCAATTGGTAGAAGTCGCGGGAATACAGGTTGACCACGCCAGCCGCCGACGGTGGCGGTGGTTCGAGGGTGATCAGGTCGTACGCCTGCGGATTGCGCAGCAGCTCCTGGCGACCGTCCCGCAGACGCACGTCCACTCCCGGATCACTGGCAGCGTTGAAATTGCCCTTGAACAGCGGCGCCGCCTGGATCACGGATGGCAGCAACTCGGCGACTACCCGGTGCTCGAGCCCGGGATAACGCAGCAAGGCCCCGGCGGTAATCCCGGTGCCAAAGCCGATCACCAGCGCCGAGCGGGGCTCGCCGTTATGGATCAGCAGCGGCAGCAGTGCCTGGATCCGCATATAGCGCAGGGACGGCATGGCGTCGCCGGTGTTGGACACGCCCTGGATGTACAGGCGCTGAAAGCTGCGGGCGCCCTGGCCCTGGGTGACCACGGCGACGGTGGCGCCGCGACCTTCCTGGTAAAACGCCAGGCTCGCATTGCGTGCCCCGGGCAGCAGCTTGGCCAGGCGATCCATGGGCGTCAGTAAACCTACGGCTACAGACAGCAAACCGAGAGCGACTACTGCCTGGCGTCGGCCTTTTTTCACCCCGTGGCCACGACGCACGGCCATATAGCCCACGGCACCCGCGATCACCGCGAGCAAGCCCAGGGTACGCACCAGCCCAAGCCAGGGAATCAGCACAAAACCGCACAACATCACCCCGACAATCCCGCCGAGGGTATTGAACGCCACCACCGCACCCACATCCCGGCCCACGTGCTCGCTGCCCACGCTCAAGCGCAGGGCCAGGGGAAAGGCCGCGCCGAGCAACAGGGTTGGCACAAACACGATGCACAGCGCGGCCACCGCAAAGCGTGCGCTCATGCCCGGCAGTTCGGCGCCGCCCAGGCTCAGCACCAGGGCTTCGGCCTGGGTTTGCAGCAGCACCAGCCAGCGGCCCAGCAGGGCGATCTCCAGCAAGGCCACCAACCCGGCACCGGCGATCAGCAGGCCGAAGATGCCCCATGGGTCGCGGACCCGCTCGACCCGCCGCGCCATCAACTGGCTGCCGATAAACAGCCCGGCCAGATACGTGGCGAGTACCACGGCAAACGCATAGGTGCGGGTGCTCATGAACGGCACGATGGACTGCGACCACACCACCTCGTAACCCAGGGCCACGCCACCGGCGACGGCGTACAGCACCAGGGCCAGGCGCGCCGGTTGCGCGCTGCGGGTGTGGCTGGTCGGCGCAGGCGTGTGATGCCGCACATACAACAGCGCGCCGACGGCGGCCAGCAGATTGAGCATCGCGGCCACCAGGGCACTGCCGCGCACGCCGAACGTGGCGACCAGCACGAAGGCGCTGAGCAAGGTGCCGGCAATTGCCCCGGCGGTGTTGGCCGCATACAAGCGGCCACCGGCCTGGCCCAGGGCCTTGGGGTCGATGTCCAGCGAGCGCACCAGCACCGGCAAGGTGCCGCCCATCAGCAGGGCCGGGATGCCCACCAGCACAAATGGCAGGACCCAGGCCAGCAGGCCGATCTGTTGTTCCAGCCAGGCAAACGGGCTGGCGGCCATGCTCAGGGCCACGGTGGCAGCCACGCCGAGCACGGCGACGAGAATTTCGAGGATTGCGTACAGCAGCAGCGGGCGTGACAGGCGATCGGCCCAGCGCCCGAACAGCAAGCCACCCAATGCCAGCCCGGCAAAAAATGCGCTGATGCCGGTGGTGATGGCGTACACCTCCACCCCCACGACCAGTGACAGTTGCTTGATCCACAGCACCTGGTACACCAGGGCAGCCATGCCGGAGATGAACAGCAGCAGGGCGGGAATCAGCGTGGTTGAGGTGTGAGCCAGTGCGGCAGGTTTGCTGGCGGTGCGTGACGACATTGCAGATAGCCTTATGGAAATACCGATCAAAGTGTGGCGAGGGAGCTTGCTCCCGCTGGGGTGCGAAGCGCCCCCAAAGCCAGACACCGCGACTTACCTGAAAAACCGCGCTGTCTGGATGGGGGCTGCTGTGCAGCCCAGCGGGAGCAAGCTCCCTCGCCACGGGTTGGGCGCCGCCCATAAGCGCGGCGCCGACGGCTATTGCGCCGGGTTAGCCTTCATTTTTTCCGCAATCTTCTTGTCCACGGCTTCGCGGATCTGGTCGATGCTGAAGCTGGCCGGTTTCTGGCTCGGCGGGTACTCGATGAACGTCTCGAGGAACTTCGCCGATTTGGTCACCGCCACCGCACCCAGGTAGATGTTTTTGGTGCTCCAGTCGTAGTACTGGTCAGACACCACATCCGCGCGCTCATACGGGTCCATCCTCAGGTTGAAGATTTTCGGCACCCGCAGTTGCACGAACGGCTCGCTCCACACCCGGAAACCGCCCGGCTGGCGCTGTTCGGCAAACACCACCTTCCAGTTGTCGAACCGCACTGCCACCAGTGCACCGTCATCGTTGAAATAGAAGAACTCGTTACGTGCGCCTTTGGGTTGTTGGCCGGTCAGGTAGGGCAGTTGGTTGTAGCCGTCCAGGTGCACCTTGAAGTTGGTACCGCCCGCCGTCGGAGCCCAGCCCTTGAGCAGCTTGTCCTTGACGTCCGCATCGCCTGCGGCGGCCAGCAGGGTAGGGAACCAGTCCATGCCCGAGACCATTTCGTTGGAAACTTCACCAGGCTTGATCTTGCCCGGCCAGCGGATGATCGCCGGCACCCGGTAGGCGCCTTCCCAGTTGGAGTCTTTCTCGTTGCGGAACGGCGTGGTTGCCGCATCCGGCCACGAGAACTGGTTCGGCCCGTTGTCGGTGGTGTAAACCACAATGGTGTTGTCGGCGATCTTCAGGTCGTCGAGTGTTTGCAGGAGTTTGCCCACATCGCCGTCATGCTCCAGCATGCCGTCGGCGTACTCGTTGCCGGGCATGCCGCTCTGGCCCTTCATCGAGTCACGCACGTGGGTGAACACGTGCATGCGCGTGGTGTTCATCCACACGAAGAACGGCTTGTTGGCTTCGGCCTGTTTCTTGATGAACGCCTGGGCGGCGGCCGTGGTTTCGTCGTCGATGGTCTCCATGCGTTTGGTGGTCAGGGCGCCGGTGTCTTCGATCTTGCCGTCGGCAAAACTGTGGATCACCCCGCGCGGGGTGTTGGCCTTGACGAAGTCGGCATCGTCCTTGGGCCAGTACGGGCGCTCTGGCTCTTCTTCGGCGTTGAGGTGGTACAGGTTGCCGAAGAACTCATCGAAACCGTGGTTGGTGGGCAGGTATTCATCCCGGTCGCCCAGGTGGTTCTTGCCGAATTGCCCGGTAGAGTAGCCCAGGGCCTTGAGCGCCTGGGCAATGGTGATATCGCGTTTTTGCAGGCCCACCGGCGCACCGGGAATGCCCACCTTGGACAAGCCAGTGCGCAACGGCGTCTGGCCTGTGATAAAGGATGAGCGCCCGGCGGTGCAGCTGTTCTCCGCGTAGTAGTCGGTGAACAGCATGCCTTCCTTGGCGATGCGGTCGATATTCGGGGTTTTGTAACCCACTACGCCCATGGAATAGGCGCTGATGTTGGTTTGCCCAATGTCATCGCCGAATATCACCAGGATATTCGGCTTGTCGGCGGCCCAGGCTGATGCCGAGACCCCCATCACCGATACCGCCACCAGGGCGAGTTTCGGCAGCCACTTGCGTAGGCGAGTCATATGACTTGCTCCTTTCTCGGCTTGAGTCGCATTGCCTGCGACCAACGTTTATTACAGTCCTTCGCGACGTCTTTTCTTATTGCACCTGTTGTTGCACAGCCGGCTCGAACGGGTAGATGCGCTTCCACTCGGTTGCCATGTCCACCACGGTCCAGCCTTTTGTCCTGGCTTCATCCAGCGCCTTGTCCAGGCGCCCGATGTGAGAGTTGCGGTCATAGGCCCACTCGCGCGTGGCGTCGGTGTGGTGCACCAGGCCCATGAAGCGTTTGCCCTGGCCGGCGGCTGTCCACTGGAGCATTTGCAGGTCGCCGTCGGAGTTGCCGAAGGCCAGGATCGGCCGGCGGCCAATGATCGAGTCGATGCTTTCCGGCTTGCCCGGGCCGTCATCGTTGTGGGCGAGCTTGGCGGTGCGCAGGACCTGCGGGGCGCCATCCTTGATCTGGAACGCGGTGACGAAGTTGGAGCCGATCACCTGTTCCGGCGGCACGCCGTAGACCACTTCGGCGAAGGCACGCATGAAGGCAGTATCCCCGCCGGAAACGATGTAGGTCTTGAATTGCTGGCTGCGCAGGTAGTCGAGCATCTCCAGCATCGGCTGGTAGATCATCTCGGTGTAGGGCTTGCCGGTTTTCGGGTGACGGGCCTGGGCGAGCCAGGTCTTGGCGTTGTCGATAAAGGCGTCGGTGGTGATCCCGGTATGGGTCGCGCCGATGATTTTCAGCAGGCCTTCCATGCCGCTTTGGGCCAGGGCCTGGTGATCGTTGTCGAGCACGGCCTTGAATGGCTGGGTGGTTTTCCACTCGGGGTGCCGGGGGGCGAGGCGCTTGATTTCGTCGAAGGCAAACAGCACCTCGAAGTAGGCCGGCTGTTCGGTCCACAGGGTGCCGTCGTTATCGAATACGGCGATGCGTTCGGCGGGTTTTACATAGTCCCTGGAGCCTTCGGCGGTCACGGCCTGGACGAATTCGATGATGTGTTGTTTGTTCGCGCCTTCGCTCCACGAGGGCAGCGGATCGGCCGCCAGCGCAGGCAGGCTTGTCAGCAGCAGAAGGGGCAAGACGCAACGCAGGGACGTCATGGGAAATCCTTTTCGCGACGGGGGTTCAGTGGTAGCAAGCGTAGTCGACGAAAGCGCCAGCGCAACGCCTCGCAGCCACGTCGCCACAGGGGCGGGACTCGTGGCCATAGGCCATGCACGAGGTACGCGGCCAGTACCAGCACCACCAGGGCCGCGCTCCAGGCCATGCCGTGCCGTGACAGTTGCCAGCTGTGCTGGCCGAGTTGCTTGAGGTCCTCGGCGATGGAAAACGTCGGGGTGTAGGCACTTGCGGCTTGCGCCTCGATGCTGATCTCGGGCACCCGCGTGAGTTGCAGGCGATGGTTGCGGCTGTCCCACCATTTCACGCTGATCGCCGGCAGTTCGTAGTGACCGGGCTGTTCGACGCGGTACACCTGCCGGTCGATGCGTTGGCCGCCGGTGATGTTGCCGCGGCCATCATCCAGGTTGCCGATGACCGGCGACTGCGGGTAGCGACGCAAGCCTTTTACCTGGGCCTGGTCAGGTGGCGGCAGTGACAGGCCGGGGGTGTTGTCGGCTTGCAGGGTGAGGGTGCGGGTGAGGGTGTCGCCGACCTTGAGCGGTGTAGTGGTGACCGCCTGGGTCAGGCGCAAACCATCGGCCACCAGCACAGTTTCCCCGGGTTCGAACCCCGGCGGCTGGGTCGCCTGGAATGACAGCGCCGCCGTTTGCGCATTCAACGGTGCGCTGGCCTGGCCGGGCTGGGCCTGCACCGTCAGGGCCGGGATGTTAAACGTCTGGGCCACGGACGGGGTGATGCGGTAGCGGTAGCGCATGCCGTAGAAGGTCTTGCCCTCGAGCACCTGGTTGACGTGTTCGGATTCACTGTCCGGCGCCTGCACCCGCGCGCCGGGCAACTGCAGCGGCGGCAGGCTGGCGGCGGCGGTGAACCAGGTGTCGGTCAATACATCGACCTGCAATTGCACTTGTTCGCCCACCACCACGTTGTTGCCAGGCACCAGTTGCGCCTGCACCTTCAATTGCGGTTCGGCCGCCCACAACGGGCCAGCGATCAGCAGCAACAGCCAGCAGAGCCGGTTCATGGCTGGGCTCCCTGGTCCTGCAGGCTGAACTTGCGCCGCAGGAAGTTCGCCGGGGAAGTTGTCAGGTTCTGCAGCCACAGCGCGTCGTTGCTCGCCTGTTCGGTCTGGATAGTCTTGCTCTTGCCCTTGCCGGCGGCCTTGTCGAACTTGACCGCATCAGGCTTGACCTCGGGGGCGTTGTCCGAGGCGTTCTCGGTGTCTTTCTTCAGGGCCAACGCCAGCGCCAGGTTGGCGCTGGCTTCGGGGAACTGCGGTTGCTGCTGCAAGGCTTGCTGGTAGGCGGTGATCGCGTCGTCGAACTTGAAGCGGCGCACGTGGATATTGCCCCGGTAGAACGCGGCCTGTGCGGTGTCGAGTTGGGCGAAGGTCGCCAGGGCCAGGTCGTAGTCGGCGGCATTGTAGGCGGCGACGCCCTTCCAGTAGGGGTCGACAAACAGCGCGGCAGCGGCGGGGTAGTGATGGTGTTCGAAGGCCCAGCGGCCTTGCTGGTCGCGGGTGAAGAACGCGTCGGTCAGGGCATTGGCCTCGGCGGGCGCAGGTTGCAGGAACGCCCCCAGCACCAGCACCGCCAGCCAGTTCAGGCTCCAGCCCCGGCGCACGCTGAACAACGCCAACAGCAGCAGCGGCCAGCACAGCCAGTAGCCGGCATCTTTCCATTGCAGGTTGCGCTGTTGTTCATCGGCGTTCTGGAAGTGCTGCTGGGCATGCAGTTCTACCCAGTCGAGGTCGTCATCGTTGAGGGTCAGGCTGCCCAGCGGCGCGTCGGTGGCCGCGGCCAGTTGCTTCAAGGCGTCGGCATCGAAGTTCACGCCGACCGCCAGTACCAGCACCTGCAACGGGCTGTCCGCGAGGTGTTGTTTGAGCTGCGGCAGCTGCGCGAGGTCGGCGCCGTCGGTGATCAGCAACAGGCTGCCGGGGGCGTTTTCCGCCGCGAGCAAACGCTTGGACTGGTCGATCACTCCGGCCACATCCCGTCCGGGCTTGCTGATCAGGTCGGTGGCCAGGGCCTGGATAAAACTGTCGAGCAATGCCGGGTCGTCCGTCGGCGGCAATACCAGATGCGCGCTTCCGGCATACACCATCAACGCAGTACGCGCGCCCTGGCGGCGCTGCACCAGGTCCTGCAACTTGTGCTGGGCAGCTTGCAGCCGGGTAGGCGGCACGTCGGCGGTGTCCATCGACGGTGACAGGTCCAGGGCGATGATCAGCGGCGCGCGGTTTTCCAGGAAGTCGGGGCGGTCCTGTTCCCAGGTGGGGCCGGCACTGGCCAGTGCGCCGAAAATCAGCAGCGCGCTGACCAGATGCACCGGCCGCAGGCGATGGCGATCAGTCGGCGTCAACAGCAAATGTGGCAACAGGTGCGGCGCGATATTGCCCCGCAAGCGTCGTTGCAGGTCCTTGCTGCGGCGCCACAGCAGCGGCAGCAACAGGCCGAACAACGCCAGCAGCAGCCAGCCCGGGCGCAGGAAGTGGAAGTCACTGAGGTTGAACGCCATCGCGGACCTCCCGATGGCGCAGTCCCAGATGCGGCCACAAAGCGGCGATCAGGTGATACAGCGCCAGCACGGCGATGGCTGCCGCGAGTGGGATCCAGAACAGGTCACGCTTGGGCTGGTGGCTCAGGGTGTTCACCTGATGCGGGGTGATCTGGTCGAGGGTGGCGTAGACCTGGTCCAGGGTGTCGCGGTTTTCGGCGCGCAAATAGCGCCCGCCGGTGGCCTCGGCAATCTGTTGCAGGGCGCTCAGGTTGACCTTGGATTCGCCCGAGGCGCCCGGGTCGCCAATGCCGATGGTGTGAATCACCACGCCCTTGGCCGCCGCCATCGAGGCCGCGTGATCGGGCGGGATCGCGCTGCTGGTGTCGTTGCCGTCGGTGAGCAGGATCAGCACCTTCTCTTGCTCATGGGCCTGGTCCAGCAGTTTCAGGCTCAGGCCGATGGCATCGCCAATCGCGGTATTGGGCCCGGCCATGCCGATGCCGCTGTCATCCAGCAGCAGCGACAGGCTGGCGTGATCGAGGGTCAACGGCGCCTGGGGATAGGCACCGCTGCCAAACAGGATCAGGCCGATACGGTCGTCCTTGCGGCGCTGGATAAAGCCCTGCACCACCTGTTTGACGGCGGCCAGGCGGTTGATCTTCTGGCCATTGGCGTCGGTGAAGTCCTGGGTTTCCATGGACTGCGAGATGTCGATGGCCAGCATCAGGTCACGCACCGGCTGTTGGCGTTCGATGGGTTTTTCGATCCACACCGGGCGGGCAATGGCCAACACCAGCAGCGCCCACACCAGCAGGTTGAGCAGCAATTGCAGGCGATTGCTGCGGATGCCGCTGGCGGCGGGAGTCTGGCCCACGGCCCGGCTGAGGCTGGCAAAAAACGGCACGCGCACGGCGCTGCGGGCTTCGCGGTATTCCGGCAGGTAACGGTAGGCCAGCCACGGCAACGGCAGCAGGAGCAACAGCCAGGGGTAATCAAGCTGCCACATGGTGATGCTCCACCCAGGCTTTGCACCGGGCCAACAACTGTTCACGTTGCGCGCTGGACATATCGGCTGCCCCATACGCCAGGCTCGCCAGTTGAAGGCTAAAATCCTCCGGCAGCGGCGTACCGCCATGGCGCAGCAGGAACGCCTGCCAGTCGGCCCCGCTCAAGGTTGGCACGCGCTGGTGTTCTTCGGGCGCAAGGGGCATCGACAGGGCCACGCGCTTGAGCAGTTCCGGCAATTCGCGCAGGTCTTCGATCACGTTGAGGCGCGCCAGGGCTTCGCGGCGATAGGTATTGCGGCGCCAGCGCAACCAGGCGCGGACGCCCAGCACCAGCAGGGCAATCGCCAGCAAACCGAGCAGCACCCACCAGCCCCACGTCTGCGGCCAGTAGCTGACCGGCGCCGGCAGGCCCAGCTCCTTGAGTTGTTCGATGCTCGGCACATTGGCGTTCATCGCCGCGCTCCATTGCGCCGGCCCAGCTCATCGCGCAGTTGGTCAACTGCAGGCAGCGCCGTGCTGATCATCAACAGCGGCACCTGGCTGCGGCGCAGCAGGCTGGCGACGTCCCTTAGGCGTCCGCCAAGAAAGTCCCCCAGGGGTTGGCGCACCTGGCGTTTCTGTACGGCGAGTTCCACCTGCAACTGGCCCTGGGTGACCATCAGGTGCCCGCTATCCGGCACGTTCAACGCCAGCGGGTCATAGACTTGCAGGGCGATCACATCGTTATGGGCCGACAGTTGCCGCATCAATTGCAGGGTGCGGTCACCGGCCCCGGCGAAATCGCTGACGATGCAGATCAGGTGGTCATGCCCGGCCAGCGCCAGGCACCGTTGCAGCACCTTGTCGAGCTGGCCGTCGGCTTCATGGTCCGGGTTGCCGGCGCTCAACGCGGCGTTCTGCTGGACGATGCGGCTGCACAAGGCTTCGACGCGCTTGCGGCTGCGCAACGGCGCCACACTGTCGATGTGCTCATCGTTGAACACCAGCCCGCCCACCCGGTCACCGGCGTTGAACACCATCCATGCCGCCAGCGCGCCCAATTCGGCGGCGACGGCCGATTTGAAGCTGCGCACTGAACCGAAGAACATCGACATGCGCTGGTCTACCACGATGAGCGCTGGGCGGTCGCGCTCCTCGGTAAAGGTGCGGATCACCGGTTTGCCGGTACGCAGGGAGGCGCGCCAGTCCAGGTGACGCAGATCATCGCCGGGCTGGTAGCGACGCAGTTCATCGAAGTTCAAGCCGCGCCCGCGCAGCCGCGAGGCATGGTTGCCGGCGAGGATGCTGCCCTGGGGCTGGCGCGCGACGAAACTCAGGCCACGGGTCTGGAACTGCAGGGCCATCAACTGCCCCAGGGACACGTAGACCAGGCCGTCGGCGTTCATGCCGGGATCGCCACTTTATCCAGCAGGCGGTCCAGCACCTGGTCGGCCGTGACGCCATCGGCCACCGCGTCGTAGCTCAATTGCAGGCGGTGACGCAACACCGGGTGCGCCACCGTGCGCACGTTGTCCGGGGTGACGAAGGCCTGGCCTTGCAACCAGGCGTCGGCACGGGCGGCGCGGTCCAGGCCAATGCCGCCACGGGGGCTGGCGCCGAGGCTGATCCAGCGCGCCAGGTCGGCGTTGTAGTCGGCGGGATGGCGGGTGGCGTTGACCAGGTCGATCAAGTAGCGGTCGATGGCGGGGGACACCTGGATCGCGCTGACCTCCTTGCGGGCAGCGAAGATCACTTCGGGGGCGAGGGTGAAGCCCTGGGTCGCCGTTGTGGCGGGATGCTGTTCTTCTTCACGCAGCAGGCGCAGCACCTGGCTTTCGTTGTCGGCGCTGGGGTAATCCAGCAGGACTTTCATCAGGAACCGGTCCATCTGCGCTTCCGGCAATGGGTAGGTACCTTCCTGTTCGATGGGGTTTTGGGTGGCGACCACGATAAACAGCTCGGGCAGCGGATGGCTGGCGCCGGCTACGGTGATCTGGCGTTCTTCCATGGCTTCGAGCAAGGCCGCCTGGACCTTGGCCGGGGCGCGGTTGATTTCATCGGCGAGGATCAGGTTGCCGAACAACGGGCCTGGCTGGAAACGGATCTGGTTCTGGCCATCCACCTGGTGCAGCACCTCGGCGCCGGTGATGTCCGAGGGCAGCAGGTCGGGGGTGAACTGGATGCGACTCATCTTCGCATCCAGGTGCCGGGCCAGGGCCTTGACCGTGCGGGTCTTGGCCAGCCCCGGCAGGCTCTCCAGCAGCAAGTGACCATTGGCCAGCAGACCGATCAGGATCTGCCGGATGACCTGGTCCTGACCCAGCACGCTTTCGCCGATGCTGGCTTGCAGGGCGGTTAAATCGTTGAGCGTCGTCATCACAATCATCCTTGAAACGATGGGTCACCAGGGCGCGGCGACCACGATGTACTGCACGGAGCTGCCGACGTATTGCGGCTGGTACCACGTGGGCCCGCAGTGCTGGTAGGCCACGCCATTGGCGACCACCGAGACGCAATCCACCGGCACCGTGGTGACGCGCGTACCGATGGCGAGGAGGGTCGCCGTGGTCGCGCCGACCACCGCGGCGGTGGCGGTTATCGCCCGCCCATGCCGGCGCCATGGGGCACCACAAACGTGCGTGCGCCACCACCGCCGCGCAGTTGCCAGGCCTGGGCCGCCAGCGGATCGAACAGCGTCAGCAGCAAAGTCGCGGTCAGCACCGCCGCCATGCTTTTCATGGCTGTTCTCCCTGAGGCTCCAACTGTTGC
>NZ_JACARS010000081.1:0-10482 GCF_013386485.1 Pseudomonas sp. P7758
GTGAGGGCACACCGAGCCTGAGCGAGGTGCCGAGTGGTGGGGCAAAGACCTTTTGGTTACTTTTGGGGCGTTTGCCAAAAGTGACCCGCTGTAAGAGCGGAACCCTAAGTGGCCGTTACCGCAGAAATGGATATGTACGCGGTAAGCTTCAAGATCCGGGTCGCCTATCAGTCCGCTTTCGCGAGCAAGCCCGCTCCCACATTTGGATGGTGGTGTGGCAGATGGATCTGCTGGGCCTGGAATACCGCTATCGCAGGCAAGCCAGCTCCCACAGAGGACATGTGAACGCAGGTTCATTGCTCCGCTCCCGGAGCGCCCGCCTTGGCCTCTTGCTGAGCCTGACGCCGCTGCAACTGCTCCCGATCAAACCCCTCGATATACACCTGCGCCGCCCGCCCAACCGGCGCCGCCATCGCAGGCCCCGTCGCCCGCCCCTGATTCAAATCCTGGCGCTGCTCCACCATCTGCATCAAATTCAAATTGTTGGCGCAGCCCAGCGGCAAGGTCGCCTTGAAATCCTCGTCCAGTCCAATCTCGTCCTTGGCCGGCGGCTGCTGGCACTGGCTTGGCACCCCGTCCGCCTGATACTGCGGCGAGTAATACACCGGCGCCAGATGCGTCTTGCAGCCCACCACCAACAGGGGCAAACACATCAACAAACGCGAAACTTTCATGCCATGCCCCCTCATCAATTCATGTAGAAACCAAACGCCCCACCACTGCGCGGCCCCGCCGCTGCGGCGGTCGCAGGCTGTGCATCCAGCGGCGTGGCCAGGGTGCGACTGCGCACCGGCTCCACCAGGTACGGCGTAATCAAAATCACCAATTCGGTTTCATTGCGCTGAAAACGCTTGGAGCGAAACAGGTTGCCCAGGATCGGCAAGTCCCCCAGCAACGGCAGCTTCTCGATGTCCTGGCTGCTCTCACGCTGGAACAAACCGGCAATCGCAAACGTCTGCCCGCTGCCCACTTCCACCCGCGTATCGGCGCGGCGCACGCTGAACGACGGCACATGGAAATTGCCAAAATCCACCGTGCCGCCACTCACCACACTGCTGACCTCAGGGCGCACTTGCAGGGCGATACGGCCGTTGGGCAGCAGCGTCGGGTTGAACAGCAGCGACACGCCGAACGACTTGTATTCGATCCCCACCAGGTCCCGATTCACCGGCACCGGGATCGCCACTTCGCCGCCCGCCAGGAAGCTCGCGGTTTGCCCGGTCATGGCGGTGATGTTCGGCTCGGCCAGGATTTGCAGGATCCCGTTGGCCTGCAACGCATCGAGCATGCCGTCGATATTGGTATTGCCCGAGCCGCTGCCCGCCGCCGCCAGGCCACCGGCGGTGGCGGCTGCCAGCGGTCCGCCGGTGATCAGGCCAAAGGAGAACGTGCCGTTGCTGAACATGGCGTTCCAGTTAACCCCGTAATGCAGCAGTTCCGAGCGGGACACTTCAGCGAAGCGCACACGCAAGTTGACCTGGGCTGCACCGGCGTACTCAGTGGTGTTGACCGCGCTCTGGAAGCCCTGGCCCTGTGGGTTGAGCAAGGCATTCAAATCCGTCGCTTCTCCAACCGAACGCACCGTGCCCTTGGCGATCAATCGGTTACCGGCACCGCTGATCTGCGCGCCATTGCCGGGATGCAATTCCTGCATCGGCGCGGTCACTGCCTGGGTCGCGCTACTGACCGCCAGGCTCAGGCTGGCAAGCTGTTTGCCGTCGCTGCCAAGGGCAATCAGGCTGGTATTGCCCGGCGCCTTGCCGAAGATATAGATCACCCCGGGCGACACCACTTGCAGGTCGGCAATCCCCGGCTCGGCCACCAGTACCGACTCCACCGGGGCCACAAAATGCAGGATCCGGCCTTCACCGGAGGCCAGGTTGATAGACCCCTGGGCACCGTTGGCGATGTCCTGGGCACTGCAGAAAAACGAGGTCAACGTCAGCAACAGCAGACAAAAACGGATCATGAGGCAGACGCCAGGGAAGTGACGGAAGCCGCGGCAGGTGCACGGCGGTTGGAGATATCGGTAAGGCTGATGGTCACCAGCGCTTGCAGGTTGTATTCGGTGGCCAGTTCGCGAAACGACAACACCGCCAGCTCCAGTTCACCGCGCAGTACCAGGCGCCGCAGGCTGCGGCGCAGTTCCGGGTGCACCAGCAATACCGCACTGTTGGCTTCAGTGGTTTTGTCGCAGGCCTGGCGCAGTTGGGCGAGCAACGCGCGGTTGACTTCCTCGGGGATCACTTCACGGCTGGGCTCCTGGCGACGCAGGGACGCACGCAACTGGTCTTCCAATCCCGGCGCCAGCACCAGGGCGCCAATCACCCGATTGCGGTCGGCGTACTGATGGCTGATCTGCCGCGCCAACCCTGCACGCAGGTGTTCGGCCAGGCGGCCGGCATCGGTTTCCCGGGCGCCCCACTCCACCATGGCTTCGAGCAAGGCCCGCTGATTGCGGATCGACACGCCCTCGCCCACCAGCAGACGCAGGGTCTCGGCCACCCGCTGCAACGGCACCAGGCGCAGGGCTTCCTTGACCAGTTCGCCGTAGGTGGCTTCGGTGCGTTCGAGCAGCAGGCGGGTTTCCTGGATGCCGAGGAAGTCTGCGGCATAGCGGCGCAGGCTGCGTTCCAGCACGCCACGCAGGACTTCGTCCGGCAGCAGGAAACCGATGCCGGCGTTGCGCAACGCGTCTTCGTGCTGACGCTCGATCCAGTGCGCGGCACGACCGTTGAGGGGCGAATCGGCTTGCAGGGTGGCGATGTCCAGCAACTGCACATGCACCGGATCGTCCTGCAACAGCAGGCAGTTGATCGGCATCTCGCCTTCGCTGACGGGTACGCCTTCCAGTGACACGCGGTAGCTGCCCGGCGTGGCCTTGGCGTCCATGTGAATGCCCGGCACCGGCATATCGACGCCGAGGTCGCTGCGAATGTCGTGACACAGCGCTTCGATGCGTTGGCTCAGTAGTTGGCGCGGGGCGCTGAGGGCCAACGCACTGCCGAGGGTCAGCAATACCCGAGTGTCGGGGGCCACGCCATAATCCTGCTCGGCCTGCACTTCAACCACCGGTTCCAGGGTCTCGACCAGCGCTTCAGGCTCTACCTGGTTTTCACGGGTATGACGGCGGTACATCACGAAGGCCGCACCACCGAACACCAGCGACAACCCGAGGAACACCCAGGTCGGAAAGCCCGGTATCACGCTGACGCCGACCATGATCAGTGCGGTCAAACCGAGGGCGCGGTAGCTGGCACCCAACTGCTTGAGAATCTCGCTGCCGAGGTCACCCGCTTCGCCGTCGCTGTTGACCCGCGTCACCACAGTGCCCGCCGCTACCGAGATAAGCAGCGCCGGGATCTGTGCGATCAAACCGTCGCCCACGGTCAGCAGCGAATAGGTGTGCACCGCCGCGCCGAAGGCCATGTCGCGCTCGATCATGCCGATCAGCATGCCGCCCAGCAGGTTGACCGCGAGGATCACCAACCCGGCAATCGCATCGCCCTTGACGAACTTCATCGCCCCGTCCATCGCGCCGAACATCTGGCTCTCGCGCTCCAGGCGTGAGCGCCGGCGGCGGGCTTCGGCCTGGTCGATATCGCCGTTGCGCAGGTCGTTGTCGATGCTCATCTGTTTGCCGGGCATCGCATCCAGGGTGAAGCGCGCCGCCACTTCCGCGACCCGCTCGGCGCCCTTGGTGATCACCACGAACTGCGCCACGGTGATGATCAGGAACACCACCATGCCCACCACCACCTGGCCGGCAATCACGAAGTCACCGAAGGCCTTGACGATATGGCCAGCGTCGCCGTGCAGCAGAATCAAGCGGGTGGTGGTGATCGAAAGCGACAGGCGAAACAGGGTGCTGAGCAGGATCAGCGGCGGCAGCGCGGAGAATTCCACCGAGTGGCCGATGTAGAACGCCACGATCAGGATCAGGATGCTCAGGGCGATGTTCAAGCCGATCAGCATGTCCACCAGGTAGGTAGGCAGCGGGATGATCATCATCACGATCGCCATCAGCATGAACGCGACGATGATCACGTCGGTACGCTGGGCGGCCATGCGCGCGATGCCGTTCAGGCGATTGAGCAGGTTCATGGCGCGGCTCTCCGTGCAGCGAGGTAGCGTTTGAAGCACTGGCGCGCTTCGTCCTTGCGTTCGCCGTACCACAGCGCCCGGGCACGCAGCAGCAACAGGCTGGCAGACTCACCCTCCAGCGCGACCAGCCGATCCAGGGCCGCGAGTGCGCGGGTGAAGTCGCCGCTGTCGGTGAACGCCAGCACCAGCGAGCGCAACAGTTGGCCATCGTCGGGCGCGACACTCACGGCAATCAGCAACATCACCAGCGCGCGCTGGGACTGGCCGTTGCGCCGGTACAGCTCGCCAATGCCCTTGAGCAATTGCACCGCGTCGTCGTTGTCCCGGGGCATCAGGCCTGGACCTCCGAGCGTTGTTGTTCGAGGGTGCGGCGCATCTCGATTTCCTCGCTGATCAGGTCATGGGCCAGCGCCTTGATCTGCGGCTCGGCGTCGAGGTTCGGCAACAGGTGCTGCATCACGTGTTCCAGCAGTTCCAGGGAACGTGCGCTGCCGAACAGCAGCGAGTCGACGCCAGCGGCGCTGGTGAGTTCTTCCAGGTCACTGCGCAGGGAGCGGCGGGACTGGACCTTGCGGGTTTTCAGCAACGCTTCGAAAGCCGTGGCCTGGCGCGAGTTGACCGGGCGGATCGCATCGACCGGCGCGCTGCGCACGTCACTGGGAATCAACGGACGGGGTTCGACTTTCATCCCGGGGCCTTAGCTGAAAAAAGCAGCGTCATAGGGTGAAGGTGAAGCGTTCTTCGCCACGGGCGAGGATCACCTGGTTGTTCTCGATGCGCTCCAGTACCCAGTTGTCCGCCAGGGCCGCGCCGGGGTACAGGCGCTTGCCGCTGTCATTGATCACGTAGGGGTTGGCGCCGAACCACACGGCTTGAAAGCGCACCCTTGGCCGGGCCGCATCTGCACGCACGGCGACCCGCGGGTTGAGCACGATCTGCTGGCCGTAACGCTGGTCGAAGGCTTGTTGCAGGGCGACCCATTGAGGCTTTTGCGCGCGCTCAAAGGAGCCGACGGCGTTGAGTTGGCCATCGATGTCGTTGACCTTCACGGCGTCCAGGTGGGCGGCCTGCAATTGCCCTTCGAACCAGGCCTTGGCCTCGGCACGGGAAGGCTTGGCTGCGGTTGTTTCGGCAACCGGCATTACGGTTTGCGCTTGCGGTGGATCATTGCGAAATGCCAGGGCGCCAGCGCACACAAAGAGCAACGCGGTGGCGATGATCCAAGGCGTTAACGTGCGTGTCGTCGCAGGGATTTTTTCAGGGCTGCCCGGCAGCGCCAGGCTCACACCCGCCGTGCCGATACGCAGTTGCAGCGGCAGCCGCGCGCGATGGCCGCTGCCTTGGGGAATACGGATATCGCCGGCAGTGCCGGTGATCAGTACATCGCCGCCGAGGGCCTCGACCGCCACCTGGGCCCCTTCAAAACGCAGGCGCAGGTGCAACTCGGCAATCCCGGGATCGCTGAGCTGGAGGTCGGCCGCCAGGGCGGCGCCAAGGGTGTAGACCGGCTGGTCGAGCATCAGGGAACTGCCCTGGTGCAAACCGTGGGTCACGAGCAGGGTCGGCGCGCCGTTCGCGGCGGGCAGGCCCAGGGAAATCAAGGCTGTCATGGTTGGGTTTGCCCCCTTGAGAATCACAGGCCGCAACGACGCCTGTGCCGATCAACAACGGTGCAACGGGGTAAGGCAGGTATACGGGCAGCGCCGGCGCTGCCCGCATGGCGAATCAGTTCTGCGGACGCTGTTTGGTGGCGTCGAGCTCTGCTTTTTTCGCGGTGCTGATCTCGGTGATCTTGGCCGACTTCTCGATGGCCATGTTGAAAGTTGCTTCCATCTTCGCGATAGCGTCGTCGGCGCCGCCTGCACTTACTGGTGGAGTAGTAGCCATGTTCAATCTCCTTGCATCGATAGGGAAGTTAAGCCGCATGCAAACCGAAACAAACTCCCAGCGTCAGACAGTGAGTTGGCCATGCAGCCGTCGGTTTGCATGGGAACCATACTACTCACGAACAAAACGCCTTCGCTGTGAAAGCTTGTGAAACGTTCATGGCAGGTGCTGTGAAAAATCCGGCTCAACGTGCCGTTGAGAAAATCTCATCGCCGCGCGGGCGTGGAACTTTTGTTAAAAAACCAATACACGACGAGACCCAATGTTTACGGGGGCACAACCTGGAAAACGAACCAACTCGAACAATTTACGAGCCCGTTACCCCTGGGTAAAAACGTTGATCACTCAACAATTCCAGAAAATAAATCCGACAACTTCACACTTTTAACTAATAGCCATTTGCCCAACTTTGCAGATATTTCCATTTGTAACAAAACCGACTTGATCATCGCGTTTGATAGCTCGGCGCGGGTTAACCCAATAACACTTCGCAACTTTCGCCCGCCCCAGTTAGTGCACTTGCACTAAATATCGACTGATATAAAACAACTTCCAGGTGATCTATGACTGCGATCCCGAATGGCCTTGACCCTGCCGACAACAAAGGCCCGGATGGCTCCCGGAGCACGTTCGAAAAAGCCCTGTTCACCGCCGTCGACAAGCCGGTATTCGACCCCTCGAAAATCCGCGGGCCGTCCATTCCGCTGCCGTACCAGAACGTGCAGGCACCGGTGAACAACAGCATCACCTACACCCCGCTGGGCAGCGACAAACCGGTGACCCTCAAGCAGATCGACAACCCCAGGCTGTTTGAGCAATTGGTCAACCAGTACAACGCACAGCAAAGCGACGCGACCCTTGAGAAGAATCTGGCCGACAGCAAAGGCGCCGGCTACAAGGAGGCAGACGCCAGCACCGTGGCGCCTGGCCTGGGCAACTACAAGGCGATCGGCAGTACCACCGAATTGGGCCCGGGACTGATCCGCTACGAGACCAGTGCCGGCGACAAAATCGTGGTCAGCCAGAAGGAAACACCCGCGCTGTTCGCCCAGGTCAGCGGCGACTCGGCCAAGCTCTTTGCGATCAATGCCAGCCAGGCCGAGGGCTACCGCCTGGCCGGCCCCATGGAAACCATGGACCCGGCAGCGAATATCGGCCCGCCCGAAGAAGTCGGCCCGGGCCTGATTCGCTATACCACGGCGTCGGGCGACAAGGTGATCGTGTCCCAGGACATCACCCCCGCGCTGTACGACCAGGTGGCCAAACTGTATGCCGGCAGCACCGGCGCGGCGGGCGCCTCGGACACGTCCTGGATCGACACCTCATCGTTTGGCGTGTCGGGTGCCAAGGACTGGGACACCATCACCGGCAACACCAGCGGCACGCCGACCAAGGAAGAACTCGACCTGAACCGGCCCAAGGCGGCCGCGCAATTGCTCTCGCAAAACTGGGACGCCTGGGGCCTGCATGGCGCGCCGATCGACTTCGCCAACCCACCCACGACACTCCCCCCCGAGGCTCAGGCCGTACTCAAGTACGTGGCCAGCAGCCCGAGCCTGATGGCCGCGCTGGATACCGGCGGGCGTGGCAAGGCCGACAATGTGATCACCCATTCCGATGTCGACCATTTCATCGACAACGCCGGCAAGGACCTCGGCGCCGCGTCGAAATCCTATGGCAGTTTCCTCGGCAGCAAACCCGGTGACCTGGCCAAGGCGAATGCCAAGTCGGCGGCAATCCTGATGGCCAACGAGAGCCTGGCCGCTGGCGCAGGTCCGGCGATGCGCCCCGGTGACGCCAACCAGCGCAGCAACGACGGCATGCTGCGCAGCGACAACCTGCAAGCCTTGGGCAGCGATTCGGCCCTGAGCACCGAGCTGACCGGCGCGGCGGCCATGTGGTCCAGACCCGGGATGTTCCACGCCCTGGAAACCGGCGGCGACAACCCCGCCACCGGCAAGTCGGACGGCATCGGCACCCGCGACAACATCGGCGCCTGGCTCGAAAAACAGGCGCCGAAAACCGACAGCGACACCCTGACCTTCCTCGACGGTGCCGCCACCCGCGATGCGGTCGCAGGCGTCGACACCTCGGGCCTGACCGCCGACATCCTGGCCAACCCGCAGAACTACAGCGGCGAACAGAAAGCCGCGGTGCTGGTGCAGTTGACCGATGCACAAACCCGCCTGCTGGTCAGCGACTACGTGCCCCACGCCGGGTTGATGGACAAGTACACCTCGCCCCACTACGGCCTCAACCCCAACGAAGACAAGATCAAGGCACAGCTGCAAAGCGGCATCGAAACCCTCTCGGCCGACCCGGACGTGCAAGGCTTCCTGCAAAACAATCGCGGCCCGGCACTGGCCGACATCGTCGACAGCAACCCGGCGATGAAAGTCGCGATGCAGAACTACTACACCGACGACATCGAGACCGGCAAAAACCTTAACGACAACCTCAACGCCAAGGACCAGAACGGCAAGCAGATCGACATGGGCATGGGCCTGCAAAACGCGGCCAACGATACGACCATCGCCAACCTGGCGCTGGGGGGCAACGGCCATGTGGACCTGACCGGCATCGCCGACAAGGCCGGGCAAAGCGACAACATCCAGCAGTACTACAAAAACCAACTGGTGACCGGCAAGGCCTTTACCGACGCGGTGGCCGGCGGTATGGACCCGACCGTGGCGGCCAGCAGCTTCGCCGCCAGCACGGCCTCGGCCCAGGCCTTCCTCGGTGACAAGGCCTCGGCGGATGACGCCGCCACCTTGCAGGTGAATTTCAACGAAGCCCTTGGCGACGCCCTGCTCGGCGGCGCCACCACCGACACCCTGAACATCACCTTGGGGGACGGCAAGGGCAACTTTGACGAAGCCAAGGTCACTGCCGCGATCAACGACGCCCAGCAAAAAGATCCAGAGATGTTCGTCACCTCGGATGGCGGCAAGATCGACCCGGCGCAAGTGGTGTCGATGCTGCGTTCGGTATGGGACATCGGACGCCAGGGCAACAAGATCGCCGACGCACTGCCCAAGGCCATCGAAGGCATGAAGTTCGGCGACGTCAGCCCTGCATTCAAGCAAGGCCTGTTGCACATCGGCAGCGCAGTACTGATGAGCGGCGTGCTGATGGCCCGTTCGGCCAGCGGCAGCAACACGCCGGTGGCGGACGCGAACCGGGTATCCGCCGGGCTGCAATTTGCCGGGTTGTTGATGGAGGGCGGCACCAAATACGCCAAGGAAGCGGGTTACGGTATCACCTGGGTCAACCGCCCGGATGGCGGCACCATTGGTGATTTCCCCGGCAAGGTACCGGTGGGCAAGGGCCCGCTGAGCCCGCAGCAAATCGCCAACCTCGGCGCGGCCGGCAAGATCATTGGCTCGGCGGGCGGGATTATCGGCGGTGTGATCGGGGTGATTGGCGGTGTCGACTCGTTGAAAAAAGGCGACTACCTGAGCGGCAGTTTCTCGGTGGCCACCGGCGTGCTGGGTACGGGTGCGGCGGTGGCCGGGTTGGTGGAAGCCGGGGCCGGGTTGTACGGGGCCACGGAAATCGGCGCGGTGGCCGGGACCATCAGCGGGATCCTCGGCGGGGCAACGGCGATCCTTGGCGGGATCGGCAGCGCGTTCCTGCCCTTCGCCCTGGCTGATGCCCATGGCAAGGCGCAGGACGCGTTCTATGGCCAGCTTGCGCCGGTGCTCAAGCAATACGGTTTGACTGGCGGGCCTACGGAGCCGGGTGATTATCCTGAAGACCCGATCCCGGCGATCAACACCTGACCTTCCCTTGCAGCCTTGCGCGAAGGGAGCCGCGCGGGGTTGTGTTTTTGAACATGCACAAAGGTTAATCACATGACGTATTCACACCGCGGCCACCTTGAAGACAGCGCTATTGAAATCCACTTTGGCCCTTATCAACTGCTGCCCCGACGTCATCTGCTGCTGAAAAACGGTGAGCCGGTGAGCCTGGGCAGTCGGGCCCTGACGTTGCTGATTGCCCTCGCTTCGCGGCCTGGTGAGCTGTTGGAGAAGACCCAATTGCTGGACATCGCCTGGCCACGGTTGGTGGTGGAAGAGTGCAACCTGCGGGCGCAGATCAAGGCGATCCGTCGGGCGTTGGGGGATGATGATTCGGTGTATATCGCGACGGCGACGGGCCAGGGGTATCGGTTTGTTGCGCCGACCTGGGTGGAGCGTGGGGAGCAGAAAAAGCCGGTGGTGTTGGGGGTTTATAGTTGTCGGCGTTGTTTGGGGGATGAGGTGAGGCCGATGCACGGCGTGCGGCAGGAGAGGCTTAACAGTTGAGGGGGGGGATTTGGATCGGGGGCATATCCATTATTTGGGTGATGGCTTATATCGGTTCCGCTCTTACAGCGGCTCACTTTTGAACAGCGCAAAAGTAAGCAAAACGCTCTTGCCCCACCACTCGGCACCTCGCTTAGGCTCGGTGTGCCCTCACTCCGGCTTTGGACCGTGGGCCGCCGTCATG